>PMOY01000159.1 GCA_003165655.1 Solirubrobacterales bacterium | reverse complement strand
TCGCCCTTGATGTGGTCGGCGCCGCGTGTGGTCGATCAAGCGCTTCCGTTTGGGCACACGTCGTCGCTGACCGCGGTGTCGTGTCCGTCGGCGTCGCTGTGCGTAGGGATTGCTGAGGGAGACGTGCTCACCTCGGCGGATCCGAGCGCTGGCGCAGCGTGGACGGCGGCGCTCGTTGATCCCTATGAGCTGTTGTCCGTGTCGTGCCCCTCGGTTTCGTTGTGCGTGGCGACGGATGACCAGGGTGACGTGGTCACGTCGACGGACCCGACCGCCGGCGCCGGAGCTTGGAAGCGCGCGCTGGTGGACGTCGGCGAGTTTCTCTATAACGTCTCGTGCCCCTCGACGGAGTTGTGCGTTGCGGCCGACAGCGAGGGAGACGTGCTCACCTCGAAGGACCCGACCGGCGGCGCGGGCGCCTGGACGGCGTCGAGCGGTGTCGTCCCCGACCAATCCGTCCGCCTCGAGGCATTCTCCTGCCCGTCTGACTCGCTGTGCGTCGGCGTCGACGATCAAGGTGGGGTCGTGTCGTCGACCGACCCGACGGGCGGGAGCACGGCCTGGACGCGGGTGAACCCGGACGGGATGAACTCGATCGTCGGGGTCTCTTGTCCGTCTGCTCAGCTCTGCGTCGGAGTCGACGGGAACGGGAATCTGCTCACGTCGACCGATCCGACCGGTGACGCGTCGGCGTGGACGGTCGCCCCCGTGGATCGCCCGAACCAGCTCGCGAGCGTGTCGTGTCCGTCCATATCGTTGTGCGTCGCGGTCGATAGCAGGGGGAACGTGATCACGTCCAGTGACCCCGCGGGCGGAGCGACGACGTGGTCGGCGCCAAGCAGCGTCGATGCGAACGGCCTGCTGGAGGCGGTGTCGTGCCCGACGACGACATTCTGCGCGGCCTCTGATGCGTTCGGAGACCTCGTTACGAGCACCAGCCCTGCGGGGGGCGCATCCGCTTGGCAGCTGTCCGAGGCGGTCGCCGGCGCGGACGCGGTCGCGGGCGCTCTCATGCCCGTCGGTGTCGTTGTGCGTCGCGCTCGATGACGCGGGCAGGATCGTGAGCTCCAAGGACCCAGCCGCCGCGGCGACGTGGCACGTCTCCCGGTCCCTCCTCAACGAGAACGACACCACCTACGACTACGCGCTGACGTGCGCGTCGACGGCGCTGTGCGTGGGCGCCGCCGACGAGACCCCCCCGGGCGGGTCGCACGCCTTCTCGACGGTCTGGTTCGCGTCGACCAATCCGGCCAGCGGCGCACAGGGATGGAAGGCTGGGTTCGGGATCACGATCAACGCAGCCGGACTGTCGTGTCCATCGCTGAAGCTCTGCCTCGGCGTCGGCTTGGACGGCCCCGTGATCTCGAGACGCCCGACCGAACCCACGTCGTGGACCTACCCGGATGAACTTGACGGCGTCAGCCTTCGGGACATCTCGTGTCCATCGACGTCGCTGTGCGTCGCGGCCGACGACGCCGGCGACGTGCTCACCACGACTGATCCGACCGAGTTCCCGAAAGCGTGGAAGACCACGCACGTCGACGAACGCCAGTCCCTCGACAGCGGCCTCGGGGCCAACGCCGCCCTCGAGGCTCTGTCGTGCCCGACCAGCAGGCTGTGCGTCGCCGTCGATGACGGCGGGAACGTGCTCACCTCGACCGACCCGACCGGCGGCGCTCGCGCCTGGAAGACGACGAAGCTGGGCATCGACTACCCGCTCGAACAGGTCACGTGCGCGTCGGCCTCGTTGTGCGTGGCGTTCGGGCAGACCGGCGACGTGATCACATTGACGGACCCGACCGGCGGCGCAGCGGCGTGGACCATCACCTCGGTCGATCCAGAGGCCCAGCTGACCGCGCTCTCGTGCGCCGCGGCATGGCTGTGCGTCGCCGGCGACGCGAACGGCAACATGCTCCTCGGCACAGATCCACGCGTCGAGCGCGGCGCCGCCGTCGCGGCGCTCGCCGGAGCGATCGATCGTTCGTGCTCAAAGCAACGCATAGCCCGCGTATTGGAGGCCCACGGCTGCGTCACACCGTTCACCGCCCCGGGACCCGGGGTGGTCACGATCACGTGGCTGAGCCAGAACGGCACCAAGATCGCCTACCGGAGCGCACACCCAATGCGCAGCCGCAAGCTCGCCATCCACGTACGGCTGACCAAGCGGGGCAAGCTCCTACTCGGCGCCGCAACCGGACGCGTGCCGATCCGGGTCGACGCTCGGTTCACGGATATCCGCGGCCACCGCTACAGAACAACCGAGACGATCACACTCACGTCCTAGCCGCACGCCCGCCTCGCCGCTCGGCGCACCGAGCCTGCCGCACCGCTCAGCCCAGTGCGCGCACGACCGCTTCGAGATCGTTCCGCACGAGTTCTACGAGCGCGTCCGCGTGGACGAGCGCGATCACGACGTGGCGCGGGGAGCGCGCGACGAGCAGACGCTCGGAGTCCTCGTCACCGGCCGCGAGTCGCCGTGCGAGCGAGGGGTCACCGGCGAGTTGGGCGCCGTCGGTCCCGACCACCGCGGCGGCCTCGATCGCGGGCTCCAGTTCGGCCAGGTATTGCAAGGCCAGCGTGGGGTTGAGCACAGCCGTCATCCCGGGCGGCGAGAATAAGGGAATGGACCTGGCGCGGATCGCGTGGCTCTTCACAGTGTTCGCGCTGATGATTGCGGTCGTGATCCTCGCGCTCGACAGTTACTACGGTTACGCCGGCGTGACGCTGGCGGTGGCCCTCTCGGCCGCGATCAATCTCCGGTGACCAGCTCGTGGCCGGCCCCCGGCGGGCTCAACGCTGGGCCAGGGCACGATGGGCCCCCGGCGCGGTCAGGACTCCAGCCACGCCAGCAGCTTCCGTGCGACTCGGCCCCGGTGGCTGATCGCGTCCTTCTCCGCCTCGCTCAGCTCCGCCATCGTGCGGCCGTCCTCGCGGTCATCGGGGATGAAGGCCGGGTCGTAGCCGAAGCCGCCGGAGCCGCGCGGCGCCTCGGCGAGCCGCCCTGTGCAGCGACCTTCGAAGCAGATCTCCTCCCCCGTCTCCGGGTCGACGTAGACGAGGACGCACACATACGCGAGCGGGCTTCCCGCCGGGGCTTCGCGCAACAGCTTGAACAGGTTCTCCTCGTCGCTTGCTCCCTCCCCCGCGTAACGGGCCGAGTACACGCCCGGGGCGCCGCCGAGTGCCGCCGCCTCGATGCCCGAGTCATCGGCGATCGCGACGCTCCCCGTCGCCGCCGCGGCGGCGCGCGCCTTCGGGAGCGCGTTCGCGGCGAACGTCTCCCCGACCTCCGGCGGGAGCACGACGCCGTCCCGCAGCGCCAGCACCGGGCGCGGTGCGAGGAGGCGCTCGAACTCGCGCAGCTTATGTCGGTTGCGGGTCGCGAGCACAAGCGCGTTGGTGGCCCGACCGCTCATCGCGCTCCGGTGTCGCCCGAACACGCCGACGCCACCCCCAAACAGGGGCGAAGCCCCCAATCGAAATACCGGCGCACGCCTACGAGACCGACGCCGCGACCGCCTCGTCCTGGGCCGCGCGCAGCCGCTCGATCCCCCGGGCCGCGAGCGCGAGCAGGTCGTCCAGGTGGGCGCGTGAGAGGGGCGTGCGCTCGGCGGTGGCCTGGACCTCGACGAGGCCGCCGTCGCCGGTCATGACAACATTGGCGTCGACCTCCGCCGCGGAGTCCTCCGAGTAGTCGAGGTCGAGCAGCGGAACCCCGTCGACCATCCCGCAGGAGACAGCGGCGACCGTTCCGACGAACGGCGAGCGTTCGAGCGTTCCGTCGGCGAGCAGGCGCTCGCATGCCAGCCGGAGCGCGACCAGGCCGCCGGTGATCGAGGCGCAACGGGTCCCGCCGTCGGCCTGCAGCACGTCGCAGTCAATGTAGATCGAGCGCTCGCCGACTGCCGTGAAGTCGATCACCCCACGCAGCGAGCGCCCGATCAGCCGCTGGATCTCGACCGACCGGCCGTCGAGGCGTCCCTTGCTGATGTCACGCTGCTTGCGGTCGCCCGTTGACGCGGGCAGCATCCCGTACTCCGCCGTGACCCACCCCCGGCCCGAGCCCGCCATCCAGCGCGGCACGCTGTTCTGGACCGATGCCGTGCAGATCACCCGGGTCTCCCCCATCGAGATCAGCGCCGAACCGGTCGCGGTGCGGACGAAGCCCGGCTCGATGGTGACCGGCCGGAGCTCGTCGGGACCCCGCCCGTAGCTGCGCCCGGGGGGACTCATGCGGTCACCGCGGCGGCGAGCTCGACGTGGACGACATCCCCGAGCGGCATCTGCAGGAAGCCGGTTCCGAGCGCGCGGAACGACTCGACGTCGCCCGTGCACTGGAAGCGATAGTCGCCCTCGTCCGCCTGCGCGTTCAGGAGGTCGCGCGCCGCCAACGCGCGCTCGACGCTGCGGGCGACGCCCGCGCCCGAGGTGACGAGCGTGACCCCGCGACCGACGATTCGCTGGAGCATCGGCGCGATCAGCGGGTAATGAGTGCAGCCGAGGATGACCTCGTCGACCTGGGCGGCTCGGAGCGGAGCGCAGTACCCGCGTACGAGCTCGAGCACCGAGTCCTCGAACGGCGATCCAGCCTCGATGATCGAGGCCAGGTCACCGCAGGCGACGCTCTCGAGATGGACGTGGGGGTCGGCCGCGCGGACCGCGCGCTCGTACGCGCCGCTGGCGACCGTCGCCGGGGTCGCGAGCAGGCCGATGCGTCCGTTCCGGCTGCCCGTGACCGCGAGCTGGGTCGCGGGGCGGATGACGCCGATCACGTCGATCTCCAGCCGCCTCGCCTCGAGGTGGCGCTCGAGAGTATCGATGGCGGCGGCACTGGCTGAATTGCATGCGACGACGAGCAGCTTTGCTCCCGCTTCGAGGAGATGGTCGGCGATCTCGACGGCGAACGTGCGGAGCTCCTCCTGGGTGCGATCGCCGTAGGGAAGGCGCGCCGTATCGCCGAGGTAGACGTAGTCCTCGGTGGGCAGCGAGACCAACAGCTCGTGCAGAACGGTGAGGCCGCCGACGCCCGAGTCGAACACGGCGACGGGCTGCTCTGGCAGAGGGGGCACGTGACGCATGGTGTCAGAGCGTGTGGCGGACCGGGCGAGGGGCAAGGATTCGTGCTGGGGTAAAGCTGGCCGTGCGTATCTGGGGTTGGCTCAGGCTGAGCCTGTCAGGGTCCAGTGCGGACGGGTCTGGTCGGCGGGATGGCGGTTTGGCGATTTGGCGGATGGCGGTTGACCGTGACAGTCGGCGTTCGGCGTTCGGCGGGCGGCGATCGGCCGGTGG
>PMOY01000319.1 GCA_003165655.1 Solirubrobacterales bacterium | reverse complement strand
GATTAGCGGACGCGTCCACTAGACGAAGGCGCCGTGAGTCCGTAGGCTCGACGGATCGTCCATGAGGCTCGGGCCGGAGGAGCCGATTCTGTTGGTCATCAAGGAGTGGAGGCGACATGCGACATCATCTGGCTGCGATCGCACTCGGCCTGGCCACGGCCGTGGGAGTCGTGACCTCGGAAGCGACGGCTGACCCGGCGCACGAGTCGCGGGCTCTTCCCAAATTCGTCGCCGGGTCCTATTCCGGGATCAAGCCCAAGGACATCTTCTTCAGCGGCGATGGTGGCAACATCGTCACTCACATCAAGAGGCAGCGATGGACGCACACGAGCGCGGTCGGGCACGGCACGAGCGACATCCTGAACTGCATCCCGAACTGCGCTCAAGGGAAAGCGACGCCCGTAGCGACAAGCGTGACTCTCTCCAAGCCCCGGAGCGGACACTTCACCAAGGTCGTCGAGGTTCGGGCCGGCGGCACGCTCGTTGCCTACTACCGACGTCCCTCATGGCCCGAGGGCGCGCAGTAGCCGGGGCGGTCAGGGCCTCCGGCGCTCATCGGCCAGAGCGGGAGGCCCTGCCGGGCGAAACTGCGCCTGGTGTCGTGGGGATCTACCGTGCCAAGGATGGACGGAACGCACCGCGGTCGGGTCGAGGCGCTGCTGAGCGACGCCGCTGCCGAGCATGCCAGTCTCATCTCCCGCCTGCCGCCCGAGCTGCGGGCGTCCCTTCCCGTCGATGCCCAGGGGCTCACGCAGGCCATCGACCACCTCGCGGGTGCGGCGGGCTTATCGGACAGCGAGCGCCGCGCGCTCATTCGCCCACACGCAATCAACCCCGCCGTCCTCCACGCCCGCGTCTTCGGCTCTGCGCCGCTGGCGCGCGAGACGGTCATCGGCTCGTTCGTTGAGGCCGCACGGGTGCGCGCGGATGCGCTGGCTGCTCTTGCCGACGCGGTAGGCGGCGAGCCACTCGGCCGGGAGGTCCGGAGTGTGCTCGTTGCTCACCCGCCTCCGATCCGTGCCGACGGCGAGGATGTGCTGCGGACGCTACGCGCAACCTACGCCGCGCACGAACGCGCTGCCGTCATCATCGCCGTCAGCCTCGATGGCACCTAGCGGGCGGCGCCCGATCCGCCGACACCAGCCGCCGACCAGCCGGCACCCACCCCGCCACCCCTATCAGTAGGGCAGCGCGCCGGGGCAGCGCGCCGCACCGCTCTGCAGAGCGGTGCGGCGCGAACGCCCGCGATCAGAACGGCCAGTGCGAGTGCGCTGCCAACTGGCGGGGCAGCAACGCATTGGGTGTGCCCAGCCCGGTGGCGAGGTCGTATCCAGGCCCGGCGTTGTATCCCGTCACCCCGCCGAACGTGTTGTTACCGCTCGTGATGTCCGTGATTCCGGATCCAGGGCCATCCCAAATCGCATACAGCGAGGGGTTGATCAGCCCGATCCGGTGGCCGGCGATCTGGTCGGCGATCGCGACCTCGCCTGCGAGCAGCGGGGTCGCCTCGCTGGTTCCACCGAAGATGTACCAGCCGGGGTCGAGCACCCCAGGGCTTTCGATCCCGGCGAATGACATGTACACCCAGACGCCGCCGTTGACCGCGGCGCTCATGCTGATGTCCGGCGTACCACGCGCGCCGCCGACGACCGACCGCACTCCGTCTTGGTAGAACGGGCGCGCGAAGACTGCCGAGACGCCGCCGCCGCTCGCGCCGAACCCGTCGTTCCAGACGACGTCGGGCGCGACGCGGTCACCGGACTCGTCGAGGTCGAGCTGCGTGCCGCCGACGGAGGTGACGAGCGGGTCGCTCGACGGCCAGCTGTTCACCCGATTCGGGTAGAGGGCCGCCCCGCCGAGCTCGTCGTTCGTCACCCCTTCGTCGCCCGAGCCGGCGAGCACGGTCACGCCGTGGATCGCCGCATTGAGATAAGCGCTACGCAGGTCGTAGATCAACCGCGGGTCGAAGTTGCCGTTCTTGTTCTGGAAGGTCTCCTCGGTCGCGCCGAAGCTCTGGCTGATGACGTCGCCGAGATGGTGGTCGATCACGTAGTTCTCGGCCTCCACGATCTGCGGGAAGCCCGTCACGCCCTCGGTCTCCGCGACCGGGGTCTCCACCAGCAGGATGTTCGCACCCGGAGCGATCGTATGCGCCCACTCGACGTCGAGCGAGGTCTCCTCGGCCCACCCGACATCCATGTTGGCGTTGGTCGAGTCAAACGGCGGGATCGCCCCAACGGGCGCGATGATCTTGAACGACGGTGGGGCGGGCAGGCCGAACTGCGCGTCGAACGTCGCCAGGTCGCTCTGGATCGTCGGCGATCCGAACGAATCGACGATCACGATCGTCTTGCCGCTACCGTCCGCGCTGAGCTGGTCGACTCCGTAGGCGTGCCGGATCTGAGGCGCGGTGTAGCAGTTGATTCCAAAGTCCGCCTGGCACTGCGCGATCGTTTGCGGCGCGGGGAACTGGTTGTGCACCAGCTGAAACAACGGCTTTGCGGAGGCGACTCCGCCCCCCAACGCCAGCACCGCGGCCCCGACGGCCCCCGCACTGGCGATACCTTTCAATCCTCGAGCGCGCACGCGCACCTCCTCGATCGGTGAATACGGCCAGCGCGCATTCAACACCTCCAGCGTCCTCCTGCGGAGATTCTTTGCGAGGAGCCTCGGCGTCCGGCGCCGTCAGACGCGGGCGGTGAGTCGAACGGCATTCCCTGAAGGATCGCGTGCGAACGCAGCCCCGTCGGCGCGCTCGATGGTGACGCCCGCGGCCTTGACCCGGTCGACGACGCGCTCGAGCTCGTCGTGTCCGGGGAGCAGCACGTCGAATGAGCGAAGCCCGATCGACCCCGGAGCTGGGGGCTCCGAACCCGCGCTGTGCCAGGTATTGAGGCCGATGTGGTGGTGATAGCCGCCGGCGGAGAGAAACAGGGCTCCGGGGTAACCGCGGACCATAACGTCGAAGCCGAGCACGCCGGAGTAGAACCCCTCTGCTTCGTCGACGTCGGAGACTTGGAGGTGCACGTGGCCCATGCGCGTTCCGGTGTCCGTCCGCCGCGCCTGATCAGCGGGTCCGTCGAGCTCGTCGATGATGGTTCGGAGATTGAGCGGGAGCGTCGCCATGCTGAGCTCCTCGCCCTTGTGAGGCCACACCTCCCGCGGCCTGTCGTGGTAGATCTCGATCCCGATGCCGTCCGGGTCTGAGAGGTACAGCGCCTCGCTGACGAGGTGATCGGAGGCGCCGTCGAGTGGCCAGCGCGCCTCCGCGATGCGTCGCAGCGCGAGTGCCAGGTCGTGCCGCGACGGCTGCAGGATCGCGAGGTGAAAGAGCCCGGTGGCCCGGCGATCGAGCGGCCGCGCCGCGGCGTCAGCCGATAGCTCAACGAGCGGATGCTGACCCAGTGCGCCGAGCTCGAGCGTGCCGTCCTCCCGCTCGCTGCCCGCGAGGCCGAGCACGTTCTCATAGAACTCGCGCGAGCGGTTCAGATCGGAGACGGTCAGCCGGACCGCGCCGACGCCGGTGTCGGGATGGATCGAGGTCGTGCTGAGAGTGATGGTGGACCGAGGCGTGTCGCCGGGCCTGGTGCGCTCGGCATGGTTGTCGATCATGTCGCGCTCCGCACGCCCCCGGAGACTGCCCATATTCGCATCGTTACTCCGAAGCAGAAGATAATTGAGGTAGCAACCATCGTAGCATCGGATCCTTGTGCCATCAAGTGTCGGCTCAACTCACGCCGGGTGCAGCCTGGAGGACCTGCTCGACCTTTCGGGCGATCCAGAACCTGTTGATGAGTCTCAGCGGCAGGCTGATTCCCCCCGCGATCACATGGAGGAACGTCTGCCCGGTGCGCCACGAAATCACCACCTCGGCGCGGAACAGCCGGGTGGAGCCGGCTCCCACCACGATCTTGTCGGGGTGATCGGGCCGCGGGTTGCCCACGGGATTCCAGTTCATTCCCTTCCCGGGCAGCACGTTGTACCTGGGTCCGAGCCCCTGACGCAAGGCGTCGCTGACCTGTTCGATCGTGACATCAGGTCGCGGGACGATGATCGTAGGCATCGGTTGCTCCTCCTCTGCGGGCGTGCAGTGGATTGCCCCACCGCGAGCCGATCGGGATCGATGAAATGCGATTGAACGCAGACCAGAGAACGCCGCCCAACGTCCTAACCAGCCAGGCGGAATCCTAGCGCTCCGCCTGGCCAAAGACCGCGCGATCATTGCACCCGGATCCTCCGAGCAGGTAGCGCATGGGTTGGGCAAGGCGGGACGGCTGTTGCCGGTGACGGAGTCTTCGAGGGCCCGCGCTCGGCTGGGAGCTCTGAGCGTGTGAGCTGAGGCTGCGCGTCCACGGGAAGCCTATGCCGTGAAACGTCCCACCGCGGCCACTGTCGGCGGCTGCGCGAGCGGCACGCAGGCCGCGGCCGGGTCGGCCGAGCGGTTGAGCGTCGCGCGCAGCTGAATAAACCGGACGAGCGACCTCACATTCCCGACAGGAAATTCCGCGCGAGGCAGTCCCGCGAGAATCCAGTTAGACGCGGAAGGATGGTGTGCGGGCTACACGTCCTCGACGGATGATCGCTTCGCGCCCGAGGGGCGCACGACGGGCGGGCGGTGTGTGACGAAGAGCTCCGCGGGCAGCCATGCGGTCGGCACGGCGTCGGCGAGTCCGGCGATCGTGAACACGAGGCTCTCATAGTGACGTCGCTCGTCAACGAACCCGTCCCACGCGCGCTCCCGGTCATGCACGACCGGGAGACCTGCATCCGCGAGCTCGTCGAGCGCATCGACGAACACCTGGCGCTGGAGGCGCAGTCCGTCCGCGGAGCCGTGCGGTATGCCGAGGAACTCGCCGATGAGCTCGAGCGCGCCGATGCCGGCCCGCACCGTCAGTTCGCTGCGCGAATCAGGGACGCCCTCGAGCGCGTGGCGCGCCAGCGCCGCGGCATCGAGAACCGTCGCGGCCGACGTGACCCACGACGTGTCCGCTCGTTGTGAGCGAAAGAACGTGAGCTGTGGGAACGACGTGTGGCTCTCTCCCAGATCGATGAACCACAGCTCCCATGCGGTCCACACCTCCTCGAGGCGGTCAAAGCGTCCGAGCTCCCAGGAGCGGCGCAGCAGTCCGGTCGGCGTCGGCGGCGAGCCCGCCCGTACCGCCAGTCTCGCCACGAGCGCCTCGCGCCGCGAGAACGCCCCGTAGATCGTCGGCAGGTAGGTCACGACGAGGGCGAGCAAGACGAGGCCCACGCCTGCCTCGGCGAACGCGACGAACTCCCCCGCGAGATGTGCCGGGCGCACGATGCCCAGCGTGCTCAGCGACGAGCCCGACTCGCGTGCGGCGTCGCGCACCCCCGCAAATGACGCTGGCTGGCGCTCGACCGCCCACAGCATCGCCGTGAACCCCGTAGCCACGAGGATCGTCCAGGTCGCAAGCTGCGCCAAGATGCCGAGCGGCCCCTGCAGCGAGAGCAGCTCCTCCCGGCGTCGCAACCGCCCCCGACGCGCCTCTCGCGCGGCGAGAGCGGCAACGGGGAGACGCACCGCAAGGAACGCGACTCGAGCCACACGCGCGGGAAACACGCCCGGGAGCACCACCGAACGTACCGCCGAGCTGAGCACCACCAAGACGCCGACCGCGCCGGCGACGCCGATCAAGAGCCGCAGAACCGTCATTGTGAACATCGCATAGTGGCGATCGACGACGGCAAAGAGCAGCCTGACCCGCTCACACCAAGCGCATGGGCGTGCCCGCGAGCTCGTCGTGGTCTGCGTTCTTTGATCGGGTGGATCGCAACCGTTACCGCCCGAGCGCTTGTGCGACGATCCAGAGGTGCTGATCGGTTATGCGCACACCGGTGCCGAGGACCCGGAGGGTCTGGAACTGCAGCTCGGTGCTCTGCGCGCCGCCGGCTGCGAGCGAGTGTTTGCCGACGCGGGGTCGTGGCGTGAGCGGCCCGAGCTCGAGCGTGCGCTCTTGGAGCTGTCTGATGGGCGTGACTGCCTGGTGGTGTGCCGACTGGATCGCCTCGGCCGTTCACTGCGTGACCTGATTGCCACGGTCGCCCAGCTCGAGGAGCGCGAGGTCGGGTTGTGCAGCCTTGAGGATGGGATCGAGACCGCGGGGGCGAGGGGGCGGCCGATGGCGGGCGTGTTCGCGGCGTTGGCGCGCTTTGACCGCGTGCTCGCCCGGGAGCGCACGCAGGGGGATGTTGCGGCGGCACGGGCCCGAGGGCGTGGCGGGTGGCGTGCGCCGGGATCGAGACCTCTCGGTCGACTCTCGGGCATGGAGTTCGCGCCCGATTTGATCGAACCGATCATCGGCTTTCGCCATTGGCGATTGGTCGATGGAGCGCTGACGTCCATGTTCAGCATGACGCCGTGGCCAGCGTCGGAGATGACGGCGCGCTGCCCCGCCGGCCACCACGATCCGGTCAAGACGCCATCGCCGGGGTGCACGTGCGGCATCTACACCTATTACGAACCGTGTCCGCGCACGGCCTCGGCGAGCACGCGCGATCTGATCGGCGGAGCGGTCGTGGTCTGGGGACGGGTCGAAGCGCACGCGACCGGCGTGCGCGCCGAGCACGCACGCATCGTGGGACTTGATCTCCCGCTGACCCGAGGTCGCAAGCGGGGCGCTGTGCTCCAGATCGCTGAGCGTCTCGGGGTCCCGGCAATCGCACATCGCAAGCTCAAGGCCGTGGCCCTTGCCCATGGCTCCCCCCTGCCCGCTTCTCTGAGACCGCCACGGACGCGCTCGCGCGCGACAGCCATCCATCCGTGGAACTCCCTGGCTGAGCACGACTCATGAAGCCCGCTCGACCTGCTCCTCAGCGGGCTGCGATGGTCGGCCGGTTCGTTCGCTCAGCTAGGCCGCGACGCGATTAAGCGTCCCGTCGCTGTAGTAGTTGTAGTTGGTGAAGTGAGCCTGAAAGAGGTCGTACAGGCCGGCCCCCGCACGCTTGAGGCAGTCGATGCCGCCGCCGCGACAGGTCGAACCGCGCGCGAGCTCCTCGCGGTAATGGTGGAAGCCACCGGAGATGCTCTGCAATCTCAGCGGACCGCCGCAGCGCGCGTTGATCCTCCAGCTCCCGCCACGCTCGCCCGCATCGACGACGATCCGCAGGCCGTGACGTCGCACCGTGCTGCCCGGTCCCGGATTGATGTTGCCGATCCAGGTGCCGGTCAGCGGGCCGGATGTTCGTGTGGCTGTGTGTGCGGCCGGGGATGTCGCCGTCTGTGTAGCCACCGTCGATACCGCGGCGACCGTCTGAGCCCCGGTGTTGACGCTGTTAGCGACGGTCTTCGTGCCGCCGCCGCACGCGGCGAGAGCAAACACAGCGCCGAATGCGTAAGCGATTGCCCTGGCCCTCATGACCATCTATCGGGTCGCTCAGCCGATACCTGTAGGGGCATCATGAGGCTTCGATCAAACGATCAGGCTGCACGGGATCACTCTCTCACATCCAGTTCGGGCCAGGGGGGTCGCCGCCCCTCGCTGGCGCGGCGACGGGAGCGACGAGCAGCGCGCGCAGGAGCCCCATCCACACCGCCCGCCGTGACCTCATCGCCGGACCCTCAGGGATCGGGTCCGCGGCGATGAGGCTCCGGCCGGCGCTGGCGCTATCAGCGCGAAGCGCGGGCCTGGTCAGGTGACGCTGCCGCCCAGCGCCGCGACCAAGTGCCTGGCGTTCTTCTTGCCGATCTTCGGGACGTCGAACTCCCAGACGGTTCCGTTGGTGAACTGAAGCCGAAGATGCGAGATCAGCTTGCCGTCCCTGAGTTCGATCGCTTCGAGCTCCTCCCGTGGCGCGCGTGCCAGCGCCTCGTCGGTGACCTTGATCTTGATGGCACCGGACTTCGTCTTGATCAACGCCACCTCGGTCTCGCTTGCCGCGATGTAACCGACCCGGCCGAAGGCGGGGACGTCCGAGGCTTTCGACGATCGGCTCGCCACCGCGCTCGCCGCGACCGCCCCGACGACGCCTCCAATCGCGCCCACCGACATCTTCTTGGTAAACCCTCGCGGGTTGACCATCGCACCCGCAATCTCCGGCGCGCCCAGCGCCGCCGATCCCTCACCAGCCATGCTCCCACCCCTTCTGATCGAGCCTCACACCCAGAACGTCGCACAGCCTACCCTTCCCGGCATCAACCGGGGAGTCCATCCGCCCACATCCGACATCGCACCCTCGCGGCGATGCTGATCGAGGCTGTGGACCTGCCCGCCTTGGCTCGGGGATGCTCCGTGCTCGGGGCCGGCGGCGGAGGTGACACCCAGACGGGCGTGCTCGCGGTACAGCAGGCAATCGCACAGCACGGCCCGGTTCGGTTGGTCGATCTCGACGATCTTCCCGACGACGGGTTGGTGATGCCATGCGGCATCGTCGGGTCGCCGATGGTCGGGATCGAGAAGCTCGGCGCGGTCACCGAGGGCGAGCAGCTGCTGACGGGCCTGGAGACGATCACCGGGAGCACCGTGGTGGCTCTGATGCCGGTTGAGATTGGCGGGTCGAACGGCTTGAAGCCGATTGGCTGGGCAGCACGGGCGGGGCTTCCGATCGCCGACGCCGACGGGATGGGTCGCGCGTTCCCGAAGGTGTCACAGGTGACGATGGAGATCGCCGGCGTCAGCCCGTCGCCGGCCGTGCTCACCGATGAGCGCTGCAACCGGGTCGCGATCTGGGCACAGGACGGCGAGTGGTTAGAGCGGATGGCGCGCGCCCTCTCGATCGAGCTCGGCGGCCGCGCGGCGTTCACCGAGTACACGATGACCGCCGCGCAGGCTCGTCGAGCGACCGCGCGCGGTTCGATCACGCTCGCGCTGCGGATCGGTCGTGCGATGGCTGCCGACGATCCGATCAGGGCGCTGGAACGTGAACTCAAGGCTCGGAGGCTGCTGGAAGGCAGGATCGTCGATGTCGAACGGCGGATGGCGGGAGGGTTTGTCCGAGGGGCGGCTCTGATTGAGGGGTTGCACACCGACTCAGGGCGGGTGCTGCGGCTCGAGATCCAGAACGAGAACCTGGTCGCGATCGAGGGCAGCGAGGTCCGGGCAATGGTGCCGGATGTCATCACCGTGCTCGACAGCCACAGCGGGGAAGCGATCCACACAGAGCGCCTGCGCTATGGCCAGCGAGTGACGGTGACGGCATTCCCGTGCGACCCGATCTGGCGTACGACACGGGGGCTGGCCCTCGCGGGTCCACGGGCCTTCGGCTACGAATTCGACTATGTGCCTCTCGAGCAGCTTGCATGAGCGCGCGTCAGGACCTGCGGATCGGCATCGACGTGGGAGGCACGAACACCGACGCTGTCGTGCTCGACCGCAGCGACCGGTTGCTGGCCAAGACCAAGCGTCCCACAACGGCGGACGTGACCAGGGGGATCACAGCCGCGCTCGATGCGGTGCTCGCTGATCCGGGGGTCGATCAAGCGCGGGTGACCCACGTCATGCTCGGCACGACGCACGCCACCAATGCGGTGATCGAGCGACGCAATCTCAGGCGGGTCGCGGTCGTTCGTATCGGCGCCCCTTCGACGACTGCCGTGCGACCGCTGTTCAGCTGGCCCGACGACGTGCGGGCGGCCGTCTCGGCAGGAGAGAGGATCGTCGGCGGCGGGATCGAATACGACGGACGCGAGATCGTCGCGCTCGACCGAACGGAGCTCAGTCGCTTTCTCGAGACCGTGGCGGGCGAGGTCGATGGCGTCGCCATCTCGAGCGTCTTCGCCCCCGTCTCGGCTCGCCACGAGCTGGAGGCACAGGAGGTCGTGCGCCGGGTGGTCGGCGAGGACGTGCATGTTTCGCTCAGCCACGAGATCGGCAGCCTCGGCCTGATCGCGCGCGAGAACGCGACCGCGCTCAATGCCGCGCTGATCGGGGTCAGCGCCGACGTGACCGCAGCCCTCGACGCGGCGCTGGAAGCGCACGGTCTGCATCCCGCGATCTTTCTTGCGCAGAACGACGGCACCTTGATGGCTCGCGACTACGCGCTGCGATACCCGGTGCTGACGATCGGCTCGGGCCCCGCCAACTCGATCCGGGGCGCAGCGTTCCTGAGCGGCGCCGAAGATGCGCTCGTCGCAGACGTCGGCGGCACCTCGACCGATGTCGGGGTCCTCGTCAACGGGTTTCCCCGCGAGTCGAGTGCGGCGGTCGAGATCGGCGGGATCCGAACCAACCTTCGCATGCCCGACCTGGTCGCGATCGGGGTTGGCGGCGGCAGCGTCGTCAGCATCTGCCGCGGGGACTCAGTCAAGCTCGGCCCGGCGAGCGTCGGATACTCACTGACGGAGCGCGGGCTGGTGTTCGGCGGCGACACCCCGACCCTCACTGACGCTGCGGTCGTGGCTGGGCGCGCCAGGATCGGCACCGTGATGCCGAGCGACGAGGCGCGCGAGTTACTCGTTCGTGGCCTCGCGACAGCCGATGCGATGTTCGCCGAGGCCATCGACATGGCAAAGGGGCGGGGAGGCGACCGGCCGTTGATTGTCGTCGGCGGCGGCGGAGTGCTCGCGCCCGACCGATTGCCCGGCGTGAGCGAGGTGATACGACCGCGGCACCACGACGTGGCGAATGCGATCGGCGCCGCGATCGCCTCGGTGTCGGGGCAGGTCGACCTCGTCTTTCACCTTGGTGAAGGTGGTCGGGCTGCCGCACTCGAGGATGCGAGAAACCAGGCCTACGAGCAGGCGGTTCGGGCGGGCGCCGACGCCGCCGCCGTTGAGATCGTCGAGGTTGAGGAGCTGCCGCTCGCCTACCTCAACGCGCCGGCCGTTCGCATCAGGGTCAAGGCCGCGGGTCCACTCAGCTCACGCTGAGCGGTCGCTCGGCGCGCGCACGCTCATAGGTCTGTCTTAGGCGCCGCTAAGAGTTTTGCGACGAAGCGCAGCCATGCTTTCGTGGTCGCGTTCTTCCAAGCCGCCAAAGAGGTACCGATGACTCCCCATGATCCTTCGATGCGCGCGCTGCCCGTTCCGGGCGCAGGTCGAGCGCCGGCGCCCAATGGTGCGCGACCCCACGTGAGCACCCTCGTCGCCGAACGACTGAGCGCGCGTAGGCGCAGGGTCTCGGTCATTCGCCGGCGCGTGATCGCGATCGCCACCGCCATGTTCCTCGCCACCTCGGGGGGGATCTTCGTGCAGCTCGTGACCGGAAACGATCCAGCGCTCGTGGAGGCGGCCACGGTGAAGGCAGCCAAGGCCGAGGCGAACGCGGCGAGTACCGCCGCGGCGACGGCGAAGGCGCAAGCGGCGAAGGCGGCCGCGACCACGGCCACGACGAACGCGAGCACCGCTTCGAGCTCGGGCTCGACGTCTGGGTCGTCGAGCGCGAACTCGAGCTCGGGTACGGCGAGCGCCGTGACGACGAGAGCGTCATGATCCGCGAAGATCGGGGCGCGGCGACCCGCGGGGGCGGGAGAGCGACCTGTGTGGACCCCGCACCGCACGTCGAGGCGGTCGAGACCTTCTCCTGCTTCGGTGGCGAGTGCGCGGTGCTGGTGATCGGGGCTGGCCCTGCGGGCAGGGCGCGTGAGGCAGCGACGCGGGCCAAGCGCGGTCTGCTGAACTGGCACGGTCAGTTCTCGCGCTTCGAGCCTGACAGCGAGCTGTCGCGGCTGAACGGCGATCCGAGAGCCACGGTCCCGGTCAGCCCGGCAATGGCGCGGTTCGTCGAGGGCGCCCTGGGCGCGGCTGAGCTCACCAACGGACTCGTCGATCCGACCCTCGTGCCTGAGATCGAACGGGCGGGGTACGTCAGGCATTTCGACTCGGCACCCGTGCCCCTCGCGCTCGCCCTCGCGCTGGCGGCTGATCGATCCCCCGCTACCCCCAGCCCGGCCGCTCGCTGGCGAGAGGTTGACGTTGACCGAGGCGCCGGGACGGTGACGCGCCCGCCGGGCGTGCGTCTCGACAGCGGAGGACTCGCAAAGGGAATGTTCGGTGATGTCCTGGCGGCGGTACTTGGCCGTTACGAGAGCTTCGCCATCGACGCCGCCGGCGATGTGCGATTCGGGGGCGAGGCGCGTCTGCTTCGTCCAATCGAGGTCGCGAGTCCGTTCGACGAGTCGGTGCTGCACGTCTTCGAGCTCGTGAGCGGCGCCGCCGCGACGAGCGGGATCGGTAAGCGCAGCTGGCTCGATCCCGATGGTCGACCGGCGCATCACTTGCTCGACCCAGGCGGCGGCAGGCCCGCATTCACCGGGATCGTCCAGGTGACCGCGCTGGCGCCGAGGGCAATGGAAGCGGAGGCGCTGAGCAAGGCGGCGCTCCTGAGCGGTCCGGCCGGCGCCCGCGCGTGGCTCTCCCACGGAGGCCTCGTCGTGTACGACGACGCCACATTCGACGTGATTGACCCCGCTGGCGTCTGAGCGGTTATCGCCCCGTCGGCGACTGAACGCGGGCTACGAGGTGCTCGCGTGTGTGAGGCTGTATACCGTCTCTCCGCCGATCGTCACGGACGTGTAATGGGCCTTGACCCAGGCCGTGATGGCGCTCTCGCTCGACGCTCCCATGCCGCCGCCCAGCGGAGCGCGCGAGAACCTGCCGGCGGTCGCGCCGGTCGGAGCCCCGTGAGTCCCGCCGCCGCTGGGCGGGGCGCCGGAGAACGCCCCGCTGCCGACGTGAGTGTGGAGGGCGCCGGAGCTGCCAGGACCACCCTTGCCCGCAGTGCCGCCGGCGTGAGGCTGGCCCACGCCACCGTTGCTCGTCGCGATGTAGTAGTGGATCTCACCGCCTGCCACATAGGCTTTGAACTGGGTAAGGGTGAGGTGGCCGCCTTCGTTGTTGAACCCGTCGATGGCCATCACCGGCGCGCCGTTCGTCGCGAGCTCGAGCGAGGCCGCGCTCTGTGAACCCGATACTGCCGCGACCCAGTGGTAGCGGGAACTGTCGGCCTCGAGCGCCTTCACCAGCGCGCTGCTCACGGTGCTCTGGCCACCGAAGCCGCCGCCGCCCATGCCCGTGCCTGAGCTCGGGCCCGCAGAGGGGATCGATCCGGTGTGTGCGGTGGTGATCGTCTGAGCGGAGTATGCGACGGGGCCGGACAGGCATGCTACGAGTGCCAGGGCGGCGGTCGCGATCGTGATCCGGCGCCCGAGCCGGCGGAGGACCGGGGCCGCCAGCGGGCCGACGACCGCGAGCACGGCGCTCGCGGGGATGACCACACGTAACCAGGGCTCCCACTCCGGGGTCCGGTCCAGGAGCACGCACGACCAGATCGCGGTGACGAGGACGGTGAGCGCCATCACCGCTCTCGAGCTCACCGTCTCACGGGTGCGCCACAGCACAGCTCCGCCGACCGCGACGAGCGCGGCGATCGCCGGCGCGAGCGCGACCGTGTAATAGGTATGGATGACCCCGCTACCGAGGCTGAACACCACGCCGCTGACGATCAGCCATCCCCCCCACAGCAGCACGGCGGCGCGGGTGCGATCGGTGCGCGGCGCCCGCCGCCTCGACCAGACGCCGACGACGATTGCGATCAGCGCCGCGGGCAGCAGCCAGGACGCCTGCCCACCCATCGCATCGTCGAACAGGCGCAGCAAGCCGGTCGCGCCGCTGAAGTTCTGGGCCCCGCCCGCTCCACCCCCGCCGCCGGTGCCGAAGATCCGTCCGAGGCCGTTATAGCCAAGGATGAGGTTGAAGATGCTGTTGTCCGGCGACCCGTCGATGAACGGACGCGACCCGACCGGCCAGAGGGCCACGATCGCCACCCACCAGCCGCCGCTGAGGACGATCGCCAGCGCCCCCGCGGTCATCTGCCACAGCCGTCGGCGCAACCCCGTCGGGGCGGCGACCACGTACACCAATGCGAAGGCGGGGAGGACGAGGAATGCCTGGCCCATCTTGGCCAGGAACGCGAAGCCGATCATCGTCCCGGCTGCGATCACCCACCGCGTGGACGCACCTTCGAGAGCGCGGGTGAGGCAGTAGGCGCCGGCCACGAGGAGGCATACGAGCAGCGCGTCGGGGTTGTTGAAGCGGAACATCAGCGCTGCCACCGGCGTGATCGCCAACAGTGCGCCGGCGATCAGCCCGCCGCCCGCGCCGAACCATCGCTTGACCGCCGCGTAGAGCAGCGCGACGGCGGCGACGCCTTCCAACGCCTGCGGAACGAGCATGCTCCAGCTGCTGAAGCCGAAGATCCGCCCCGACAGGTCCATCACCCACAACGACGCCGGAGGCTTATCCACGGTAATGAAGTTCGACGAATCCAGCGAGCCGAAGAAGAACGCCTTCCAGCTCTTCGTACCCGCCTGCACAGCCGCCGCGTAGAAGCTGTTCGCGCTTCCCGAGACGCTGAGGTCCCACAGATACGCCGCCGCGGTGCCCACGAGTAAGGCAATCAGTGCCGGACGCACCCAGAGCTCGTCCTGCGCGCGGCCCCGGACGAGGCTGCGGATCCGGCCCCCGGCGCGGTCAGGGGCGGACGGCCGAGGCAGCCGGCGTGGAACGGTGGTCGTGCTCATCCGTTGCCACGCGGTAGCCGAGTGCCAGGCAGCGAGAACGATCTCATGAGAACCCTTTCGTGTCGGAACAGCGGACACTCGGATTTCTAGGGCCGTTCTCTTCGAAACCAGTGAGAAAGGTGTAAGAGAGTCGCAAGCGAGCACGGCTTGCGCATGACGGTCGTTAGGGGAATACCTGCTCCCCGGTGTCACCGTCGAGGATCCGGATTGCGGCGGTGGGGCAGATTTCCGCCGCGGCGAGCACGAGCTCGTCAGGGCCGGTGCCGATGACACGGGCAACGTCGTCGAGCTCGAACACCTCTGGGGCAAGGTCGGCACAGTCCCCATGGGCCGAGCAAGCGTCCTCGTCGATTTCGATCGTGTAGCTCATCGGTTGCCTCCATCGTCGAGCAGTTTGCGCATTGCGGGCAGGGATCGTGTCCGATCGACGAGCAACGCGGCGACCGGCTTTCCCTCGCGCTTGTAGACGGCAGTGAAGTTTCGCCGCTCGAGCTCTCCGTCGATCGCGATCGCGTCCGCAAGCCGGGCGTTCCCCAGGTACTGGATCCGCAGTCCGTACTGGTCGGTCCAGAAGCTCGGGAGCTCCACCTTCCCCGGCTCGAGGTCGAGCATCGACCGCGCGGCGCGAACCGCCTGGTGCCCCGCAGCCTCCCAGTGAGATCCGGGAACGTGTCGACCAGAGCGGTGATCGTAGGTCGCTGCCGCGTCACCGGCGGCGAACACGCCGTCCGCCTCGGTCCGACCGTGGACGTCGACGGACGCACCACCGTTCGCGAGCCCACTCCCGGCGAGCCACTCGACGTTCGGTTGCACACCGACGCCCACGACGATGTGTTCAACCTCGGTCACCCGCTCGCCGGAGAGGTGCAACGACGTCACGTCACCTTGCCCGCTCACGCCGGTGACCGTACGGTCCGTGATCACCTCGACGCCCTCGGAATGGTGAAGCTCCGCGAACCACCTTCCTATCCGCGCTCCGAGTACCGAGGACAGCGGGCTCGTCGCCGCCTCGATCATCGTGACCTCGACACCCAGCTTGCGTGCCGTGGCTGCGACCTCCATACCGATGAAGCCGGCACCGACAATCGCGAGGCGAACGCCAGGCCCGAGCGTGCGACGGAGCCGCACCGCATCGTCGATTGTCCGCAGCTCCGAGACATTCTCGTAGCCGACGAGCAGCGGCAACATACGAGGGCGACTCCCGGTCGCGATCAACAGCTTGTCGTAGCGCAGCGTGTGACCGCCGGAAAGCTCGAGCTGGTGCTCCGGGAGTGACAGCTTCGTCGCGCTCACGCCGAGCAGGACGTCGACGTCGTGCTCCCGGTACCAGTCGTCCGGGCGAAAGCGAACGGACTCCTGAGTGTGCTCGCCGCTGAGAACCTCCTTGGACAGAGGCGGACGGTCGTAGGGAAGGTGCGGCTCGGCGCACACCATCCGCAGCGGCCCGCTGTACCCGTGGCGGCGCAGGGCTTCGCAGGCGCGCTGCGCGACGAGGCCGCCGCCCGCGATCACGATGCCGTCGCTCACCGCCCCGCTCCCAGGGCTGCTGGGCGCAGCCGGAGGCGGCTGACGCGGGCCGCGAGGAGCACGAGCGCCGGTGCCGACGTCACCACGATGAGCACGATGAACCAGAGCTGTCCTGCGTCGGTGCCTTCGGTGAACGTGTGCACCAAGCCGCCGAGCCAGGCGAGCAAGGTTAGCCGGTGGATCACCTTCCACCGCTCGTTGCCGATTCGGGCTCGCGCGTAGTAGGACAGCCCGAGAAAGATCATCGCCCAGCCGGCCACGATCCCAAGCGACGTCGCGAGCGTCTTGTACGACAGGACGAACGGCACCGTCACATCCAGCAAGCTCGGATGGAGATAGCTGTCACCGATCAGCGTCAGACCATGCACCGCGATCGCGACCATCACCGCGAGCGAGAGAACCTCGTGATAGACACGACGATCCGGGCCGCCGCCCTTGATCAGCCTCCCGCTGATCGCCAACCCGACACAGACGGACGCGCTCGAGAGAATCAGCGCGGTGGTTCCCGCCCCCCGACTGGCGATCCACCACAGGTGTGTCGATGCATTCGTATCCATGAGCTTGTCTCTCCCGCGAATGAGTGTCCTCGCGCACGTCACGGGCCGCGCGACCGAGGCGCATGATCAGTGCTTCGCCTCAGAGGCATGATCAGTGCTTCACCTCGTAAATGTGTCGGAGCGCGGTAAGGAGGCTCTAAGAACCGGGCGCCGTGCCTCCCCCGCCGACGGCGGCGGGGACGATCTTGGTCTCAAAGCGCAGGCCAGGCGCCAGTGGGGCGCTCCAATCGCGGGCGGGGGCGTTGCGTTTTGGTTTGCTGTGTCGGTGGATGGTTGCGGACGCGGTCCGTGGGTGGTAAATGCATTCGACGAGGACCGGATTTCGCACAGGATCGAGGTCTCTGTTGAGCATGCTTCGCCCCAGCCGTCTTGCTCGCCGACCGCGTCGAGGGGCTCGTGGCCCCGCGCTCATCGAGCTGGGGGTCGGTACCAGGCGCAGAGGCCGGCGGACTGTCGTGCCGGCTATGGGCGCGTACCGGCGGCCGCGGGGACAGCGGCAACGGCCCGCGGCGGCGTGGGGAGCGTTGGCGGGCCTCGTGGTGGTCGCGGCGATCGCCTATGTGGTGGCCGCGCTGGTGCGAGCGGTGCCTGGGGCGGCGTTCGTGCCGGCCCCGCTCGCGCGCGTATTCCCCGGTGCGCGTCCGGCGCTCGCGTGGCCAGGCCACGGTGAGGCCGCGGTCGGCGTGGAAGGGGTGGGTTTGATCGGCGCCCATGGTTCCAGGCGGCCGACCTCGATCGCGAGCGTCGCCAAGGTGATGACCGCCTTCCTGGTGCTCCGCGATCACCCCCTGCGCGGCGGCACGGGAGGGCCACAGATCGCGGTGAGGCCCGCCGACGTGGCGGTCTACCGGGCCGATAAGGCCGCCGGACAGTCAGTGGTCGCCGTCCGGGCCGGTGAGCGGCTCACAGAGCGCCAGGCGCTCGAGGGCCTGTTGCTCCCCTCCGGCAACAACATCGCCACGCTGCTCGCCAGATGGGACGCGGGCAGCGACTCCGCCTTCCTCACCAAGATGAACGCGCTTGCCCGGGCGCTCGGACTGACACACACGCGGTACATGGACGCCAGCGGTGTGCAGGGCGGCACGGTGAGCACCGCCGTCGACCAGGTGCGCCTCGCGATGCTGGCTCTCGAGGTTCCCGCCTTTCGCCAGATCGTCTCGCTCGCGCAGGTGACGCTGCCGGCGGCGGGGCGCCAGTACAACGTCGACGGGCTACTCGGCAGCGACGGGATCGTCGGGGTGAAAACCGGGTCGAGTTCTCGAGCGGGAGGGTGCTTCGTGTTCGCTGCCCGCGAGCAGCTCGCGGGGCGGTCCGTCACCGTGGTGGGAGCCGTCCTTCACCAGCCGGCCACCCGAGTCCAGCCGAGCATCCTCGAGGCGGTCTTCCACGCGAGCACATCCCTGCTTGCGAGCGTGCGCCACGACCTGGTCGCGCTGCGGGTCGTGCGTCGTGGCGCGACGCTCGCGTGGGTGAAGGCCCGCTGGGCGGTTCGCGTCGCCGTGAGGGCCGCCGGCTCGGTATCGCTCGTCGGCTGGCCCCACTTGCCGATCCACGAAAGCGTCGCGATGTCGCGTCACCTCGCGGCCCCGCTCGCGGCCGGCCAGAGCGTCGGGATTGCACTCGTGGCGGCCGGCGATCAGCGCGTCCGGCTCCGCCTCGTCGTTTCGCGGGCCGTGCCGCAGGCTTCCCTGCGCTGGCGTCTCACTCACCCGTAGCACGCCGCCAGGTCATCGCGAGCAGGCCGCCAGTCTCAGGCGACGTTCCTGACGGGAACTCCGGTCTAAGCTGCCCTCAGCGCAGCCGGTTGCGCGGGGCCACATCCGAGGACATCGCCGGCGAGGCGCCGTGCCGTGACCTGCTCCCAGCGGCCGCTCTCGACGAGAGCGCGGCACAGGCGTTCGACGTCCTCGAGCGCCTCACGCGCCGCGAGGTCCTCGTGGAGGTCGGAGCTGAAGATGAGGCTATCTGCCGCGGCGCGAACTCGGTCCTGTTCGGCGTCCAGTAGCTTGCTCGGACCGAGGTCGTTGAGGGTCTTGATGACTCGTCGATAGGCGTCAGTGCGTTCAGGACTCATTGGGCCTCCTCAGGGCGAGAATCGCTACTCAGTCATGATGTCGACGCGCAGGACGTTCGCATTTAGCCCGCTGGCCAAAGTTCTGCACGACGGCTTATACGTAGTGCCCAGCGGCGGCGGATCACGACGGCCTTTCTCAGCGCGACATGCGCGTTTGCGGACGACCTCGGGGGATGCATGAGCACGGGGGCCGATTCACGCCTGCGTGGCGGCCCGCCGCCCGGCAGCGGTCCGTGACGCCGACCGCAGCGGCTACGCGGTCCCGGTGGTCGTCGTCGAGGCGCTGCGCGATCGTGCCCCCAACCTGGTTGGCATGAAGGTCTCCGACGCACCGTTCGAGCGCGCCGAGCCCTATCTCGCGACGGGGCTGGACGTCTTCATCGGAGCCGAGAGCGTCGTCCGCCAGGGGCTGGAGAACGGTGCGGCGGGCGCCGTGTCGGGCGTTGCCGCCGCGTTCCCTGAGGCGGTGTCGGCGCTCGTCCGAGATCCCACGGCCGAGCGCGCCGCGCTCGTCGAGTCACTGCGTCTCACGCTCTCCGAGCATTCGTTCCAGGCCTCGGTGAAGGCGGCGCTGGGGTTCCGTGGCGTGGCCGTGCGCCCGGATGTCCGCGCGCCGCTGCGGCCGCTCCCGGCCGGAGCGACCGAGCGCCTGCGAACCGAGCTCGAGCGCCTGATCGGCGCCGACACGCTTGCGCGCCCGATCCGTGCGTAGGGTCGGCCCGGCTCAGGGGACGGCGTCGCCCCGGCGAGCGGGGGACCGTCCGGGGTATCCGTCGGCGACCGCACGAAGCCGAGCCGGCGCGGGCTCACCGGGCGCCTTGCGCTTGTTCGGCGTCGTGTCGGGCGGGCGCATCCGCCGCGGGATGAGCTCGCCGTGCTCGAGCGCGGCTGCCTTCAGCTTGCGCGCAGGGACGGCCGCAACGTCGAACGCGTCAGCGGCGGCGAGGATGCTCCGGCGCTTGTCGCCCCAGGAGTACGGCAGGGCAAGGGCGACGACCATGGCGTGCTGTCCGCGCATCCCGTGGGCGTGGAGCTCGATCTGGCCCCACAGCGCCACGGCGCCGGCGACGAGGTCGGGCGTCGCAGCCGAAGCGCCGCGTGGCGGCGGGGCGTACCAGGCGTAGATGCCGCACGTGCAGCCGTTCGCCGGCGCATCGTGGTCCCGTCGGTCGCAGTGCGCAGTCTGGACGCCGCGGCGCCAGCGATCCATGGCGAGCAGCGACCACAGCTCGACGCCGTGCAGGCGCCACTGGCGAAAGCCGATGACGGCGGTGACGAGGTCGGGGGCCGCGGCCTCCATCAACCTGCGCTCGTCAGCGTGCCGGCTCGCGCGGGCGTTCAGGTTCGCGCGGCGGTGGCTCGCGAACGGGCTCGGGCTCAACGCGGCGCGGCGACGCGGGCACGGGCGTCTCGAGCGGTTCGACCCTGATCGTTCGAGACGGGCCGTCCAGCGACGCGACGAGTCGATCGGTAGATGGCGGACAGTCGGATGGACGCGAACGTGTCATGGACGTGCGACGACCAATCGTACCGCCCTCACGATCGCCGCCCACGACGCAGCGGTATCGTGCCACGCCCGGCCGGCCGCCCGACCAGCCAACGTGAAGCGAGGTGAAGCCTTCACGACTCCGAAGCTCATCCCATGAGCCTGCTGGCGCCGCTTCCACCGGCCTCTACCGAGGACGGCTGATCACCAGCATCCGATCGCCACCTGAGCGGTGGACTCATGCCTAACGAAGCGCGGAGAGGGCGGAGGTCGCACGCTGCGTGACGGCGGCCCGGGCCGGTCCGACGATCAAGTCCTGTAGCCGTCGGGCGGCATCGAGGTGATCACCGGTCCAGATCATCCGTGCGGCGGTGGTGCTCGCATGGCCGTCGTCACGGCGCAAGTCTTGGCTGACGGCCTCGATCAGCCGGCCGTCGGCCGCGTCGTCGTGCTCGAGTGGTTCGGGTACGACACCGCGACCCGCGAGGCTGGCGGCGAAGCCGTCATACCACTCGACGATGAGCCCGGTGCTTGCGAGCAGCTCCCGCCGTGCCGCGGCTCGGTCCCCGCCGCTCGCGTCATCGCGTTGCCACAGATCGAGCACCGCGTCGGCCGCGAGTCGCAGGCCCGCGACGCCGGTGACGAGACCGGTGACCTCGGCCAAGGGGATCGGCTTGGCGCCGCGCTCGGCCAGGTAGCCGCGGAACGCGTCATCGAGGCGCCGGGATGCTGCCGCCGCGTGGGTCGCCTCGCTCGTCGGCGCCGTCCGGGACGGCGCACTGAGGTCACAGCGACCCATGCCGAACTCCACCGCGCCGGCGAGGTAGCGCACGCTGTCGGCATACGCGTCAGCCAGCGCCGTGCCGAGCGCAGCGCGCGCGCCACGGGGCCAGAAGAGCACGCCGACGAGAAGGCTGACCGCACAGCCGAGGGCAATATCCTCGATGCGCACCAACCCGATCCTCCACCCGGAGGGCGCCAGGATGTTGTAGAGGATCAACAGGGTGAGCGTAAACGCAGCCTGGCCGGCGGCGAACGAGATCGCCGCGGGCGCGAGACCCGCGAGCAGGATTGCGAACGGAAGCAGCGCCCAAAACAGCGTGGTGTTGGTGCCGATCAGCAGGACGAGCGCGCCGCCGACGATGAAGCCGGCGAGCGTGCCGAGCAAGCCACGTACCACGTTCTGGCCGGTGCTCAGGGCATTTGAGCGCAGCGCCGAGAGGGTGCCGAGCACCACCCAGAACGAATGCTGCACACCTGTCAGCTTCGCGACTAACACCGCCAGACCAAGGGCGACCGCTCCCCGAACGCTGTTGTGCAACCACACCGAGTGCCGGTCGACGTGAGCTCCGGCGCGCTCCTGCGCCGCTGACCACGTCCCGGCGACCCCCGTCGGCTGGCGACCGAGGAGCCGTTCGAGCCAGCTGCGCCGCTCGGCGGCCGCCAGCAGATCGATGTTGGCCGCGATCTGCGAGATGACAAAGCTCATCTCCTGTGCCCGAAAGCTCGGGTCCAGTGAGGTGATGAACTCACCGATTCGCTCCTCGACAGCCACATTGCCCGAAGCCGGCGCCGAGCGGACGGGCAGCATCAGCGCGTCGCCGCGCTCGAGATCGATCAGCCCTTCGCGTAGCTCACTCACCGCAGCGTGCAACGCGTCGGGGCGCCCGCCCACCACATCGAGCAGATCGGCGCCGGCTTCGAGCACTGACGCTGCCTTCGACCTCACCCCACACGCTGCACGATGAGCCGCTGTCCTTTCTGGTCGCGACGCTGACTGAACGACGATCGCGTTGAGCCAGTTCAGCTCGTCCACGAGCCGGACGCCCATTCGAGCGACCGTGCTCAGCCCGGTCGGACGGTAGGGCGTTGCGAAGAACGCCTGGCGCAGCGCGCCGACCGCTGCGTTGGCCCGCGCAACGGCGGCGTCGTGATCGGCCTCCGACTCTCCGCGCTCGCCGCCGAGGACATAGGCGACATCCGAGCGCAGCCGCGCCGCCAGCGCCCGGCAGGCCGCGATCGCCGGGGCGCGCAGCGGATCGCGTGCCGGCGCGGGCCAGAGGAACGCCACCGCCAGGAGCGCCGCGCCCGAGGCCAGACCCCAACCAGCCAGGCGATCCGGGATCGAGGAGATCGGCCCGGTGAGCGAAACCGAGAGGATGAACGCGAGGAGCAGAGACGTCGTGGCGCCCGCCAACACCGAGCTCGCGACGCCGGCGAACAGCACCGCAAACGCCACGAGCGTCATCGCGGCAGCGCCGAGCCAGCTCGAGCGCGAGGCCAGCGTCCCGATGCAGACGAAGATCGCGCCCACGACGGCGAGCGCGGCCTGCGCCTGCAGACGATCACGCATCGAACCCGCAAAATCGACCAGCAGCAGCATGGCGAACGAGCCGAAAGCGGCGAATGTGGCCAATGCCGGATTGGCAATCACCTTGTCGCCCAATGCGAACATGGCCGGCATCACGAGCGCGGCACGTGCGGCGCGGCGAAGCGCCGCGAAACCGCGATCGCGTGCTCTCAGCCACTCGATCGGAGACGAGGACGCCATCGCTACCTCCCGGCCGTCGCGCGCATCATGTCCCTGAGCTTCCGCCCGTCGCGTGTGAGCTTCCCCCCCACCAGCGTCTGACCGGCGCATCGATGACGTCGAGGGTCGCCAGGCCGGCGGTTATTGCGGTGAAGGCGACCGCCCCGAACCGGGCTTGCCAGCGTGTCGACACCCGCGGATCCTAGACGCAGCGGCGACTGAGCTCGATCGCGGGATCAATCCACCCGGATACCACGATTCGAGGCTGCGGCCCCGGTACTGAGCAGCACGGCGACGAGGATCGGCGCGTCGCCTGAGGACACGCCCTGACCTGAGCGAATCGTCGAACTACTTGCGGTGCCAGGTGATCGAGATCGTGCGGACGGACGGCTGCCCTCCCGTAGGAGTGAAGCTGAGCCGCACGGCCACGTGAATCGTGCTCTTCGTGGCGAGCTGCTTGAGGCCAACCGCGTCCGGCACAAGCGTCACGTGAGCGACGCCCGCGCGCGACACCGTCTCACTGACGGTCTTGAACCACGCTGCCTTGTGGCCGTTCTTGCCGGGCTTGCCCACCTCGGGGTCGAGCGCCTGCAGCTTGCCGGCAGAAGGGACGTGCACCGCCAGACGGACGCCGATCCTGTTGGACAGGGGCTGCCTGCTGAACCCGAAGAAGAGCGGCGCATTGTTCAGCGTGAAGGCGGCGTTGAACGTGGGCGCCGGAGTGCCCCCGACGATGTCCGTGCCGGCCCGCAGCCAGTCGGGCTCGAGCGCGCTGTCACGAATCCACGCCTGCAGATCCGTCGTCCCTGCCGGGAAAGGGGTGCCCGGAGCGATAATCGGGCGTGGCGCCGAGAGCCAATAGAAGTTGGAGGTCGCCGGTCCCGACACCTGGACCTGCGGCACGAAGAAGTAGTGGCCGGCCGGGAGCACGAACGGGCTCGTCAGCGTGACGACGAACTGGACCTCGCGTCCGGTCACCGGGCCCTCCCCGCCAGTCGTCTGGTTGGGCGCAGGGTGGATTCCGTTGAGGATGCTGTTCGCGGCCGTGAACGAACTCGCGAGTCCGAACACCGAATAGCTGAGCTGCCCGCTGGGGCTGGAGCTGCGCGACTCGAAGTCGACGTCCGACGGAGAGTTCACACGCGTCGGAACCAACGGCGTGCGCGCGGTGTTCGAGTCAAGGGGAAAGACACGATAGATCTCGAGCGTGATGGCCTGAACCGATCCCGAGGTTGGCAGCAACCCTGTGAACGTCGCGTGGGTGATTGCCGTCTCGCTGGTCAAGACGAAATCGTCCGCTGCCTCGATCTCCGGCTTCCCGGGGGAGTCGGGCCTGCTCGCCAAGGCCATCTTCCCGTCCGGATTGCCGGTCGAGAAGGCGAACGGCTGGGCGCCGGCCGCAGACGCGAACATCATCGCCAGCAGAATGCTCGTCGCGGTGATCGCCGCCCGAATAGCCCCGGTACGCATCTGTACCCCCTCTTGGTGCCCGCTCCCAGTCGGCGGTTCTTCACCAACCCTACATATCCGCACAATCTCTGTCAATCCGGAGCGTGCCGCTCGGGATCGGCGAGATCGGCCGGCGCCGCAACGTCGCCTCGAGCATGACCTACTGCGCGTCCGGCCACGCAGCGGTGCCCATGACGCCGTCGCCGCCCTCGGGCTTGGGACCGCCCACGGCGATGATGTCGAGTCCGTCGGGACCGGCCTCGAAGGCGCGCACGACCTCAGGCGCGACGCGGACGACATCCCAGACACGGAGCTCGTGGACCTCGTCATCGAGCAGCACGCGCCCCGACCCGGCGACGACGACGTACGCCTCCTCCTGCTCTCGGTGGCTGTGCGCCATCGGGCTGCGAAGGTTCGCCGCATAGTGCCAATGGCTGATCCCGAGGTCACGCGAGTCGAGGTGCTTGCGGCCGAATCGACCCTCGATCCCAGGAGCCCGATCGCCCACGGAGTCATCGACTTCCAACAGGTTGACGGTGCTAAAGCGGGACACGGGGCCTCCTTGGGGCGGCGCGGACGGTGATCTCTCGCCTCCAACCTTAGCTCCGCGCCCGCCGCACCACCAGTCGGCATCCCTGGGTTCAGACGTATCGGTGGGTCGGCTCGAGCGCGGCCGCCGCAGCACGCAGACGGCTGCCGAGAGCTCCAGGTTCGCTCGGCCGGTACAGCGGACTCGTGCCTTCGGTGAGCAGCACCTGGAGCATGGCCACGCCGTGTGCCGTGACCGGCTCGGGAGCGCGCAGGCGACGGTCGAGCGTCGCTAGCACGATCCGCGCGGCGAGCACCTCCCGCCGGTGCGGCCGCACCGCGGCGGTGAATCCGGGCGTGATGTCCCGCGCACTGTCGAGCGCTCTCGCCAGTCCGTCCGCGAGACGCCTGCGGCTCCGGTGTCCGGTGATCCTTTGCGCTCGGAGCCGGATGAGCGTGCTGGCCTGGGGACTCGTGCCCGCAGCGAGCTGACGGTCGAGCTGCGCGGCCCGGTACCAAACGATCAGAGCGAGGCGAACGCGCCGCCACGGCTCGGCTCGGAACCGAAGCCGGAGCCACGGAGAGGCGACTGGCTGAAGACCCGAAACAGCCATATCACCGGTGTGCTCGCTCGGCGCTCGGCCTGTGCGGATCGCAAGTGACGGACACCTGAGCCAATGGTCACCGCGGGCGCGTCAACGCGGCGCTAAGAATCCGACGGCCTACGTATAGATTTCGTCAAGGCCGCACCCGGGGGCTGGGCTGCTCGATCGAAGCGCCGGCTCATACCAACTGCTGGAGAGGACGACCCTATGAACCGCCGCCGTGCCGTGGCACTGAGCAACGCCAAGATCACGGCCCTCCCAGCGAGCACAGCGAACATCGTCTCCGGGCTCACAACGCTGGTCGCCGACGCCAGGAGCACGCTTGCCCAGGTCAAGTCGGTCGCGCCCCCGAGCTCGCTGAGCGGAGCTGTCAAGACGTGGCTCGGGGTCGTCGGGCAATCGTCTGTCAATGCGGGCAAGATCGTGAGCGCGGTCACAGCAGGAGACAAGAGCCAAGTTCAGTCGCTCGCGTCCCAGGGGTCGGCTCTCAACTCGCAGGCGAACGCCGAAGCCAAGGCGCTGGGCTTGCCCAGCTGTGCCGTCAACGCGGACCCGAGCGGTGGCTGACAGAGATGGCATACGGGGAGTCGCGCGAAGCGGCAGCCAGCAGGGCGGCGATGAGAATCATCAGCGGTGCTGTGCCGACGTCGCGACGTCACGCCTCCTTCCGGCGCGAGGGGCCTGAGATGGTGTGGGGTCGTTCGCTGTCGGGCAGGTGGCGGCTGGCGGTGGGGATGGCGGCCTGCTGCACGGTGTTCTGCGTTGCGGCGGCGGTAGCGCGTGCGCAGCTGTCGTGGTCGCGCCCGATCGCGATCGACGAGGACGGTGGTCAGTCGCTGACGGCGCTCGCGTGCCCGGCGAGGACGCAGTGCACCGCGCTTGACATCGACGGGCGGGTGGTGACGTTCGATCCGGAGTCCCGTGGTGGCTCGAGAGCGGTCGCGATCGACGCCGGCCAGGCGGAGTTCCTGAGCGCCGTCGCGTGCCCGTCGGTCACGCAATGCACGGCGGTCGACGAGGCGGGACGAGAGCTGACGTTCGACCCCCGCTCGCCCGGCGCGCGTCGCATGGTGACGATCGACCCGAGCACGTCGGGTTCGCCCGTGAGCCTCAACGCCGTGGCCTGCCCCTCGACGAGCCAGTGCACGGCGGTCGATGCCAACGGGGGCGAGGTCACGTTCGATCCGGCGTCGCCGGGAGCGCCCGCGGCGGTCTTGATCGACCCCGACTCCGAGGTAGGCCTGCTCGCGGTGGCGTGCGCGTCGGTGAGTCAGTGCACGGCCGTGGATCGCAACGCGGAGGTGACGTTTGACCCCGCATCCGCGGGTGCTCTGAGCACCGCGACGATCGACGCCTCCGGCCTCCTCTACAAGGTTGCGTGCCCGCTCGCCACCCAGTGCACCGCGGTCGACCAGGAAGGACGGCAGGTGACGTTCGACCCGGGGGCACCGGGGACGCCGGCGCCGACGACGATCATTCGCGAGGGCTTCCCCCCCGTGTTCGGGCTCGCGTGCCCGTCGGCGGCGCAGTGCACGGCGGTTTCAGGGGGCGGACGGGAGGTGACGTTCAACCCGCAGTCCCCCGGCAGGCCTGAGGCGATCGACATCGACTCAACCCCGGGCGGGGGCTCGCTCGGCCAGATCACCAACCTCGACGTGGCGTGTCCATCGGCTGCCAGCTGCACGGCCGTCGACGGCAACGGGCAGACGCTGACGTTCGATCCCGTCTCGCCGCGCAAGCCGCGACCCAGTCGGATCGATTTCGGCAACCTGCTGCTCGGTGTCGCGTGCCCCTCCAAGACCGAGTGCACGGCGGTCGACCAGAACCAACAGGTGACGTTCGACCCCCTGTCGAGGGGCACTGCGAAGCCGACGGCGATCTACCCCAACTCCGGCCTCGGTATCGACGGAGTGGCGTGCCCGCTCGCGACCGAGTGCACCGCGGTCCGCGCGATCTCCGAGGTGACCTTCGACCCGCGCTCGCCCGCCGGGCACAGGCGCTCGACGATCGACCCGGCCGCCGACGAGGGCATCAGCGGCGTCGCCTGCCCGTCCGCGACCCGGTGCGTCGCGATCGACGACGACGGAGGCGAGGTGACGTTCGATCCTCGTACGGGTGCGACCACGAGGTATGAGGTCTACCTCGCCGAGGGCGATCAGCTCGGAGCGGTCGCCTGTCCCTCCGTGAACCAGTGCACGGCCGTCGACAGCGACGGCGGGGCGCTGACGTTCAGACCGCGGACCGGCGCCAAGATCGCCTTATCCACGATCGATCGGGGCAACGAGCTCGAGGGCGTCGCGTGCCCGAGGCCGACCCGGTGCGTCGCGGTCGACAGCCTCGGTAACGAGGTGACGTTCAATCCGCGATCCTCGCGCGCCGCGAAGCCAACGGCGATCGACGCGAGCGGCGGGGGGCTCGCAGCCGTGGCGTGCCCCTCGGCCACCGAGTGCGTGGCCGTCGACTCGCTCGGTCGCGCTGTGATCGGCGATCCAGCGGGCGGGACGTGGTCGGTTGAGCCCATCGCGGGCGCGACCGCGCTCGTGCACATCGCCTGCCCGTCGACAGGCGAGTGCGTCGCCGTCGACTCGGCCGGCGACGCTTTCGTCGGGGCGAAATCGTGAGCAGAACCTACGTCCACGGCTATCAGCCGCGGGAAAATGAGCGCCTCCAGGATCAGGCAGGAACGCTCGTCGAGCTGCTGCACCACGACACCGCCTACCCTCGCGGGAGCACTGTGCTCGAGGCTGGTTGCGGGGTCGGCGCGCAGACCGTCACGCTGGCACAGCGAAGCCCGGACGCTCGGTTCACATCGGTTGACGTTTCCGCGGCGTCGATCGCCGAGGCCAAGCACAGGGTCGACCATGCAGGGATCACCAACGTCGAGTTCCGGCACGCCGACATCTTCGCTCTGCCGTTCGCTGCCGAGTCGTTCGACCACGTCTTCGTCTGCTTCGTCCTCGAGCACCTGTCGCGCCCGGTCGCGGCGCTGGCGGCACTCGATCGGTTACTGACCCCCGGTGGCACGATCACCGTGATCGAGGGCGATCACGGATCGACC
>PMOY01000057.1 GCA_003165655.1 Solirubrobacterales bacterium | reverse complement strand
GAAGAAGATCCAGTGCCAGTTGACGTGCTGGGAGAGCACCCCTCCGAGCAGTGGCCCGACGGCTAGGGCGACGGCGCCGGCTGCGCTCCAGGCGCCGACCGCGCGAGCCTGCTCTCGTGGGTCGGGGTACGTGGCGGCGAGGATGGCCAGCGTGGTTGGCGTGACCAGGGCGGCGCCGAGTCCTTGCAGCGCGCGGCTGGCGATCAGGAGATCGACCTGCCCGACGAGCCCGGCCAGCAGCGAAGCCGCGGTGAAGATCGACAGGCCGAGCATGAACAGACGTTTTTGGCCGAACACGTCAGCCAGCCGGCCGCCGGCGAGCAGCAGGCCGGCGAAGACGAGGATGTACGCGCTCACAACCCATTCGACGCCTGACTGCGAGAGGTGAAGGCTACGTTCGATGGTCGGGATCGCGACGTTGATGATGTTGTTGTCCAGGTAGGTCATGAACGTGGCCAGCGCGACTGCAATCAGCGTCCAGCGCCGGGCGAGCATCCGGGGCATCGCTCGAGGAACAGCGGCGGTCAGGGTCAGGGCTTGTCTGCTCATGTGGACCTTTCAATCGTCTTGGTCATACCTATGTGCCGTACATTTACGTCATATAATACTTTATGACGTATAGTTGTCAAGCATGGGCCCCAAGACGACACGACCAACGCGCAGCAAGCTGGACCCCGAGGTCGTGATCGACGCGGCATTGCGCCTCGCCGACGCGGAGGGACTCGAGGCGATCACCCTCAAACGTGTCGCCGACCAGTTCGAGGTCACCTCGATGGCGCTGTACTGGCATTTCGACGACAAGCAGGCGCTCCTGGACGCGATCGCCGATCGCCTCTGGCAGCAGACCGCCGAGACGCTCGAGCGATCCCTGGAGCAGCGCTCGCCGTCCGACGACGATGGCTGGGGCCAGTTGCGCCTCACCATTGATGCCCTCGTCGGTGTCATGCGACTCCATCCCGGCGCGGCGGAGCTTGTCCCCAGCCGAGTCGTCGAGTGCGAGGCCGGCCTCACCGTGACCGAGCTGACGCTCGGGTTTCTCGCCGGACACGGCTTCGAGCCCGAGCAAGCGGCTGACGTGGCCCGGTTCGTGCTCTCGAGCGCCGTGATGCTCGTCAGCACCCAGGCCGGAATCGAGATCACCGATCCCGGCGAACGCGCCGAGCACCAGCGACGCAAACGCATTGCGCTGGCCTCGCTCCCCCCCGACCGCTACCCCCACATCACAGCGTCCGCCGGATACCTCACCGACTGCGAATCCCCGGACTCCTACTTCAATCGAGGCTTCGACGCGATCGTCGCCGGCGTTCGCGCGCAAGCCCCATCTTCGCACCCGTCACAGGGCTAGACGAGACAGAGGCGGCGTCGGCCCTCGGTCCAGGCGAGAGACCGGGATCTCGCCAGGTGAGCCGGTTCCGGCGTCGGCGTCGAGACCCAGCACTTCCGTACGCGGGCGTTCGAGCATCAATAGAGTCGCAGCGGCTGGTCGCGAGGCGGCAGTCCGGCCCGGAGTTCGATACCGCCACGAGGAGGACCCGTCATGAAGCTGCTGCAGGTGAACTACCGTCGCGAACGCGGTCAGGATGACGCGGGGCAGGTCGAGCACTTGCTTGGCGCTGCCGATCGGATCTCTGGCGTGCCCGGGCTGCAATGGAAGATCTGGATCTACGATGACTCACAGGGAGCTGCCGGTGGTATCTACCTGTTCGATAGCGAGGAGCACGCCCGCGCGTGGGGTGACGAGGCGATGCCTGCGTCGCTGGGGAAGCTGCCCGGCGTCAGCGGCATCGAGGCTCGCTATTTTGACGTTGACGAGCGCCTCAGCGCGATCACGCGCGGACCGCTGTTCGCGACCCAGGAGGTCGAGTAGTCGGGTTCGCGACCGAGGAGGTCGAGTGGTCGGGTTCGCGACCGAGGAGGTCGAGTGGCTGGGAGGTTGACGCCGTGAGTACGGGACAAGGTGCTCCCGATAGGGAGGGCCGCCGGTCGTTCCACGGGCGCTCGGACTCGAGCTGAGCGGCCAACGAGAGGACCGGGCGCGGTTTCGGCTCCGCCGCGGTGCAGTTCAGACTGCTCCGCCGTAGAGGTTCGCAGTCCTGGCCATTCCCCCGTCGACGCAGATCGTCTCGCCGGTGACGAACCGGGCTGCATCAGAGGCGAGAAACACGACCACGTCAGCGATGTCGTCCGGCTGGGACCATCGGCGCAACGGCGTCAGGGCCTCGATCTCTTCGATCACTCCAGGAATCGCCTTGTTCCGCGCCCACATGTCCGTGTCGACGACGCCAGGAGCAACGGAGTTGACCCGGATCCCATGGGGTCCGAGCTCGATCGCCAACGAACGCGTCGCCGCGTCGATCGCCCCCTTGGTTGCGGCGTACGCGGATCGCTGGGGAGTTCCCACCACCGCTGAGACAGAGGAGATGCTGATGATCACGCCCCGTCCGCGTTCGACCATGCTCGGCACGAGCGCCGAGATCAGCAGCAGCGGCGCGCGTACGTTGACGGCATAGAGCTCGTCAACGAGCGCCGCGTTGAGCTCCGCGGTGGATAAACGCATAGCGACGGCGGCGTTGTTGACGAGCACATCGATCTCCCCTAACCGCTGACGTACCTCTGAGACAAGCCGAGCCGGGACGTCGGGATCGGCGAGATCCGCCTCCAACACGAGCGGGCTGTTTCTCAGCTCAGCCGCGGTCGCGTCAAGGCCCGCACGGCTCCGGGCGACGAGAACGACCCGAGCGCCCGCCCGGTCGAGTGCGAGTGCGATCGCCGCCCCGATCCCTCGAGAAGCGCCCGTCACCAAAGCCGTTCGGCCTTCGAGCGAGTCGCTTTTCATCGCCCAGGAGACTACGCAAACGGACGCCTTGGCCGTTGCGCCGGATCCGTTGGCCCTCGCCGAGCGCGCGTGCGCGATCATTTCGTCGTGTCGACCGCGTTCTTCTTCGGAGCGATGTCTCCCTATTCGTGGTTTGCCGCCGAGCGGATCGGGACGCTGCTGCCCGGCGCGGAGTGGCGACCGCTGTTCGCCGGCGGCCTGTTCAAGGCTCGCCAGCGGGTTTCGTGGGGGTTGACCGAGGATCGCGCGGTCAAGATCGCCGACTGCGAAGCGCGCGCTCGGTCCCACGGCTTGGGCGCGATCCGCTGGCCGGATCCTTGGCCGACCAATGACCTGCTGATCGCTCGGGCGATGATCTTCGCCCAACAGCGCTGCGTTCTCAAACGCTTTGCGCTGAGCGCGATGCGGATGGCGTTCCTGGAAGGTCTTGATCTTGCGCAGGCCAATGCGGTGTGCGCGGTGGCTGACCGATCCGGATTGGCGGGCGACGAGGTCGCCGAGGCCATTGTCAATCCGAAGGTCAAGTCGGCACTGCGGGCGGCACACGACGAGGCGGTCGCTCTCGGGGTCGTTGGAGTACCAAGCGTCCGCGTAGGCAACACGTTGTTCTGGGGCGATGATCGCCTCGAAGAAGCTGCGGCATTGGCCGCCTCCACGCCAGCCCAAGTTCACGCGCCCGAGCGCTGAGCGGGTCGGCCCTGTCGGGCGGGCACCAGTCGCTGCTTCGACGATGTGATCGCGCTGAATGGATCTCCGCATCGCTCTCGCAAGTCTGTCGCGATGGCAAGAAGACTGTGGCGGCCAAGCGGTGCCGCTGACGTCCACCCGTGGTTGGAGGCGCAGATCCATCCCAGCGTCGATGACAGCGATTTGCTCGAGTCGTAGGCTGATGGGCACACGCCCACCATCACCCGCCCCTCTCACGACATGCACGCGCTGAAGACCGCTATCACGATCGCCTGGATCATCTTCTGGGTCTACTGGCTCGCGTCCGCCTTCGGCGTGAAAGAGGGCAGAGCTAGCAGGCGTCGGATCCCCCTGACTGGCCTAACCGGCCTGTCGGTCCTCCTCCTCGTCCGCGTCTTCCGCGGCGGGAGCCTGGCCGTCCACAGCCCGGTCCTCGGAGCGATCGGAGCCGTCGTGTTCGCGTCCGGGATCATGCTGGCGATCTGGGCTCGCGTGCATCTCGGGCGCAACTGGGGAATGCCGATGACCCAGAAGGCTCAGCCGGAGCTCGTTACCTCCGGTCCCTACCGGTTTGTCCGCCACCCGATCTACTCCGGACTCTTGACCGGGCTTCTTGGGACCGCCGTCGCGACCAACCTGATCGGCGTCATCATCGTCGCGATCCTGGGTGGGTACTTCTATTACTGCGGATCCGTGGAGGAGAAGAACCTCACC
>PMOY01000023.1 GCA_003165655.1 Solirubrobacterales bacterium | reverse complement strand
ACCGAGCCGCGCGTGTTGGGCACGAGCTGCTGGTGAGCGCAGCTGTCGCAGAGACCGGCGGGCTGCCTGCTCATCACCTTCTACTCCCCCAGCACCCTGCGCGTGTAGGCGTTCGCGAACGCCCGCCGCGGGTCGAACCGATCGCGTACCGCGAGAAAGTCGCCGAATCTCGGATAGCGCTGCGCAAGCGTCTCATGGGTCAGCAGGTGGCGCTTGCCCCAGTGCGGCCTGCCGCCGTAGCTGCCCATGATCTCCTCGACGGCGGCGAAATAGGGTCGCCACTCCATCCCCCTGAACTGGTGCACGGCGATGTAGAAGGTCTCGCGCTCATACACCGGGCTCAGCAGCGCGTCGTCCGGCGCAACCACCCGGCACTCGATGGGGAACGCAACCGGGTACCGGTTGCTCGAGATCCACTCGAGCACTCGCCGGACCGCCGCGGGGCCGTGCTCTCGCGGGATCGCGTACTCCATCTCGGTGAAGCGGATCTTCCGCTCGCTGGAGAAGATCTTGAAGCTGTGGTCGATGTAATCCCCCTCCGACAGCAGTCCGGACGCAAGTCCCGTGACCCGAGGGATCAGCGCCGGCCGCGCCCGCGTCAGCCGGAAGATCCACTCGCCGACGACGTTCTGCATGATCCCCTCGTTGACGAAGACGTTGAGCGCGCTCCGCGGCCTCGGCGGCCCATCGAAGCGGTTGCGCACGATCGTCAGCGCTTTCTCGGTGTACGGGAAGACGTAGAACTCGAAGTGGTCGTTGCCGTCCGCGAGCGCTTCGAAGTCGCCGAGCACCTCGTCGAGCCCCAGCGGCGCGTCGACCCGGTGCAGGAGGAACGCCGGCACCGTCCGCAGCGTCACGGCGGAGATCGCCCCGAGTGCGCCGATCCCGACCCGCGCCGCGCGAAATCCGTCGGGATCGGACTGCTCGGTCAGCTCGTGGACCTGACCGTCCGCCGTGACCAGCTCGATCGCCTCGACCTGCGCGGAGATGTTCTGCAGTCGCGAGCCCGTGCCGTGGGTCGCCGTCGAGATCGCGCCGGCGATCGTCTGGCGATCGATGTCGCCGAGGTTCGCCATCGCGAGGCCCCGCCGGTGGAGCTCCTGGTTGAGGTCGCGCAGGGCGATCCCGGCCTGCACGCGGACCCTGCCGCTCGCCGGGTCGGCATCGAGCACGCCGCGCAGTGCGCCGATGTCGATGTGGAGGCCGTCGGTCAGCGCCGCCTCGGTGAACGAGTGGCCGCTGCCGGGAACCTTGACGACCCGCCCCGCCCCGGCGGCGGCCGCGATCGTCTCGACGAGCTCCTCGCGCGTGCGCGGCCGTGCCACATGTACGGGCACGCAGACCTGATCTCCTGCCCAGTTGCGCCAGTCCGTGCTTCCCACTGCCGACACAGCCTAGAGGCCGCGGCGCGGCGCAGGCGCGACCTCGTCGCCGGCTCCCAGGCGCGCCGCGAGCAACGCGAACATGAGGCACTATACTTTATGAAGTATGCCTACGTTCCGGCGCCTGCTTGGCTTCCTCAGTCCCTACCGCAGGGCGGTGAATTGGTCCTTCGCGCTTGCGTTCGGGGCGATCGGCGCGACCGTGCTGATCCCATACCTGACGGGCCGCGCGATCAACGCGATCCGCTCCCATCAGCACCACACGCTGACCGTGCTGGCGATCGCGATCACCGCCGCCGCGCTCGGACGCCTGGTGCTCAGCGCCTTACGGCGCCTCGTCGCCGGTCGCCTGTCGTTGGCCGTGGAGTACGACCTGAGAGCCGCGCTGTACGGGCACCTCCAGCGACTCGAGCTCGGATTCTTCGACCGCCAGCAGACGGGACAGCTGATGTCGCGCGCGACCGTCGACCTCCAGGCCGTCCGTTACTTCCTCGGCTACGGCCTCGTCTTCATCGGCCAGTCCGCGCTGACGATCCTGCTCGCGGCCGTCGCGATGTTCGCGATCAAGCCGGGCTTGGCCGCGATCTCGCTCGCGCCGGTGCCGTTCGTGGTTCTCATCGCGTGGCGCTACGGGCGGCGCTCGCGACCCGCGCTGCAGGAGGTGCAGCAGCGGCTGGGCGAGCTGACCGCCGAGGCCGAAGAGAACATCTCCGGGGTCCGCGTCGTGAAGGCGTTCGCCCGCGAGGATCGCCAACTCGAGCGCTTCCGCTCCTCGACGACGCGCGTGTTCGATCAGTCGATCTACGCAACCCGGCTGGAGGCCCGGTACACGCCGATGATCAGCTTCCTCCCCAACTTGGGGCTCGCGGCGATCCTCCTCGTCGGCGGGCGTGAGGTGATCCACAGCTCGCTTAGCGTCGGCGACTTCACCGCCTTCTACGCCTACCTGCTCATGTTGATCTCGCCGATGCAGACGCTCGGCTACATGCTCAGCGCAACCCAGCGTGCGACCGCTTCCGGCGCTCGCGTGTTCGAGTTGCTCGACCGTGCCCCGCGGATCACCGCACCCGCCGGGGCGCCCGATCTTCCCCCAGGGGACGGGCGCGTCGAGCTCGTGCACGCCGGACTCACGTTCGAGGGAGCGGCGCATCCGGCGCTGAGCGACGCCAACCTGGTCGTCGAGGCGGGCACCACGGTCGCCCTCGTCGGCGCCACCGGGGCGGGCAAGACGACGCTCGTGTCATTGCTCGGGCGCCTGTACGACGCGACCACCGGCTCGGTCAGAATCGACGGCGTCGACGTCAGCACCGTCCGGCTCGAGAGCCTGCGTAGCGCGATCGCGATGGTCAACGACGACCCGTTCCTGT
>PMOY01000401.1 GCA_003165655.1 Solirubrobacterales bacterium | reverse complement strand
CTCGGCGTCACCGTCAAGCGCTCGTTCGAGCGGATCAGCGTCGACGGCCAGCTCTCGACCAACGACACGGTGATCCTGCAGGCGAGTGGCTCCTCGGGCGTCAGGGTGGAGGCCGAGACCGATGACGAGGTCCGCTTCGGCGAGGCGCTCGATGCCCTCCTGCGCCAGCTCGCGCTGATGATCGCGCGTGATGGAGAGGGCGCTGGACGGGTTGGGCGGGTCGTCGTCCGCGGCGGCAATATCGACGCGGTATCGGCCGTCGCGAGGGCGGTCGCGAACTCGCCGTTGGTCAAGACCGCGCTGAACGGTGGCGACCCGAACTGGGGCCGGATCGCCCAGGCTGTGGGGATGGCGCTACCGGGGACGGCGCCGCTCGCGCTCGATATCGCGATCGAGGGCGTGCCGGTGTGCGCCGGCGGCGGCGTGGTGCCCTTCGACCGGGACGCGCTCGAGCGCGCGGTGGCGCGGGATGAGGTCGAGTACGAGGTCGGCCTGCCGGGATCGGGCGCCGAGACCGAGCTCTTCTTCTCCGATCTCGGCCACGGTTACGTGACGATCAATGCGGAGTACACGACATGAACCGAAGGCACACGTGCGCGACGTAGCAACCCTCCTCGAGGCACTCCCCTATATCCGCGAATTCCACGGCAAGACCGTGGTGATCAAGTACGGCGGCGCCGCGATGACCGACGCCGCGCTGAAGGAGGAGTTCGCGCGCGACGTCGTCCTGCTCAAGTACGTCGGTATGAATCCGGTCATCGTCCACGGCGGCGGCCCGGAGATCACCAGTTACATGGAACGACTGAACCTGCCTGTCGAGTTCGTCGAGGGCCTGCGGGTGTCCGACGAGGCGACCGTCGAGGTCGCCAAGATGGTCCTCGTCGGCAAGGTCAACAAGGACATCGTCCTGCGCATCAACCGTCACGGCCAGCCCGCGGTTGGGCTCTGTGGTGACGACGGCCTGCTCTTCCGCGCCGCCCGACAGTCGTCACCGAGCGGGCAGGACATCGGCTTCGTCGGTCGGATTGAGCGCGTCGACGTCGACGTCCTCAACCACGTCGCTCAGGACTACGTCCCCGTCGTCGCGAGCGTCGGCGCCGATCGCGACGGCCACTCCTACAACATCAATGCCGACGAGGCCGCCGGCGCCGTTGCGAGTGCGCTCGGCGCCTACAAGATCATGTTCCTGACCGACGTCTCGGGGTGGCTGCGCGACCCCTCCGACCCGGCGAGCCTCGTCTCCGAGACGACAGCGACCGAGGTCGAGGCGGCACTCTCCGCCGTCACCGGTGGGATGCGGCCCAAGCTCGCGGCCTGCCTGCAGGCGATCCACGGCGGCGTCTCCTACGCCCACATCGTCGACGGGCGCGTCCTGCACTCGCTGCTGCTAGAGCTCTTCACCGACGCCGGCCAGGGCACCAGAATCGGCCCGGGGGCATAGGCACCAGCCATGTCACTGGCCGAGCTCCAAGCGCTCGAACGCGCCCACGCGATCCCCACCTACGTGCGCTACCCGGTCGAGTTCGTGCGCGGCTCCGGCTGCAAGCTGTGGGACGCGGACGGGAACGAGTACCTCGACTTCCTCGCCGGCATCTCCGTCCTCAACGTCGGCCACTGCCACTCGCGCGTCGTCCGGGCGGTGTGCGAGCAGGCGGGGCGGCTGCTCCACGCGACCAACCTGTACTACACAGCGCCCGCGATGGAGCTCTCAGCGCGCCTGGCGGAGAGCTCGCTCGGCGGCAAGGTATTCCTGTGCAACTCGGGCGCCGAGGCCAACGAAGCGGCGATCAAGCTCGTGCGCCGGGCGCGACCCGGCGGAGACGTGGTCGTCGTTCAGGACGCCTTCCACGGGCGCACGTACGGCGCGCTGTCAGCGACCCCGCAGGAATCCAAGCAGGCGCCGTTCGCGCCGCTGGTGCCGGGGTTCGTGGTCGTCGCGAAGGACCCGGCCGCGCTCGAGGCGGCGGTGACCGAGCGGACCGCGGCGGTGCTGCTCGAGCCGATTCAGGGCGAGACGGGGATCAACGTCCTCTCCGAAGAGCTGCTCCACGCTGCGCGCGAGGCGTGCGATCGGGTCGGCGCCGCGCTCGTGTTCGACGAGATCCAGTGTGGGATGGGACGGACCGGGAGCCTGTGGGCGTACGAGCAGACGGGCGTCGTGCCGTATGCGATGACGAGCGCCAAGGCGCTCGGCGGCGGGCTGCCGATCGGCGCCCTGGTGACCGGAGAGCGTCTTGCGGACGTCTTCCAGTCGGGCGATCACGGCTCGACCTTCGCGGGCGGTCCGGTGGTCGCGTCTGCCGCGCTGGTCGCGCTCGAGATCTGCTCCGATCCCGAGCTCCTCGCTCACGTGCGCGAGCTCGGCGAGCGCTTGCGGGCGGGGCTTGGCTCGCTGCCCTACGCAGTGTCGGTACGCGGACGCGGGCTGATGCTCGCGATCGACCTGGCCCACGGTGTCTCGGCGCCTGCACTGGCGCGGCGTGCGCTGCTGGAGCAGCGGCTCGTGGTCAACGCGACGGGCCCGCGGACGGTGCGCTTCCTGCCGCCCCTGGTCGCACTGGACGCCGACGTCGACGAAGCGCTCGCGCGCTTGGGAGCGCTCGCGGAGGAACCTCGGGCACGATGACGATGACCCGCCACCGAGAACGTCGCATGCACTCGAGATGAACACGACCCGGACCGAATTGCTCCTGCCGAGGCGAATGACGACGACCGCGGTGCTCGACGCGTTGAGCTCCCGGCTCTCGCTGGACGAGGGTACCGGGACACAGCGCGATCGTCGCTACTACGACACCTTTGACGGGCTCCTGCGCGCTGCGGGAGTCGCGTTCGTGCACGAGTCCGGACGCCTGGCGCTCGTGTCGATCGACGACGGCGTCGAGCGGGCCGGGCTACCGGCGCCGGAGCCCCCCGAGCGTGTATTCGCTGCCGAGCTCGAGCCGGGTCCCCTGCGCGACGCGCTGCTCCCGATCATCGAGGTCCGGGCGCTGCTCCCGCTCATGCACATTCATAGCGCCCAACGTGGGTTCGGTGTGCTCGATGCCGACGCGAAGACCGTTGTGCGGCTGGCGCTCGACGCGCCCGAGGTGGTTGCATCGCCGAATCGTCGACTCGCGTTGGCGCCGCGGATCCGGATCGAGGCGGTGCGGGGCTACGGCAAGGCGCTCACGCGCGTGCGCAAGACGCTGATCGACGACCTCGGGCTGACAGCAGCGGACCGCTCGGTGCTCGACGAGGCGGTGATTGCGACCGGTGCCACGCCTGGAGGGGTCTCGTCGAAGGTCGACATCGCGCTCGCCCGCGATCAGCGCTCGGACGTGGCGGTGGCCTCGGTCCTAAGGCCGCTGGCGGCGATCATGGAGTCAAATTTGCCGGGCACGATCGCCGACATCGACTCCGAGTTCCTGCACGACTATCGTGTCGCCGTGCGCCGCTCACGGGCGGTGATGCGGGAACTCAAGGGCGTGTTTCCCGCCGAGCAACTGGCGCACTTCCGCGTCGAGCTGAGGTGGCTACAGCAGGTGACCGGGCCCTCGCGGGATCTCGACGTCTACGTGCTCGACTTCGACGAGCTCCGGTCGGGACTTCCGGAGCCGAGCAGATCCGACCTCGAGCCCCTGCTCCGCGTGCTCCGCGACCGGCGCACGATCGCCCACCGCGAGATGGTGCGAGCGCTGCGTTCTGACCGGGCGGGGGGGCTGCGCTCTCAGTGGCCGGCGTTTCTGAACGAGCTCGTTACGATGGCGCCCGAGGGGCGACCCGCCGCCGCACGGCCGATCGGCGAGCTCGCCGGCGAGAGGATCACGAAGGTGTACCGGCGAATGGTCAAGACAGGCCGCGCAATCGACGACTCGAGCCCGCCTGAAGCACTGCACGAGCTCCGCAAGCAGGGCAAGGAGCTGCGCTACCTACTCGAGCTGTTCGGGCTCCCGCTTCATCCCGGCGAGGTCGTGAAGCCGTTCGTTCGCGCGCTCAAGTCACTCCAGGACACGCTCGGCGCTCACCAGGACCGGGAGGTCCAGATCGCCACGCTGCGCTCGCTGCGGGACGAGGTCTCGACGCTCCGTGGCGGCGCCGGCGCGCTGATGGCGATGGGTGTGCTGATCGAGCACCTCGGCGGGGACGAGCGCGCGGCCCGCGCCGAGTTCGCGCAGCGATTCGCCTCGTTCGCGTCGAGGTCCCAGCGGGCACTGGTCAGGGAGACGTTCTCCTCGTGAGCCGCGTACTCGCCACCTACAACATCAAGGGCGGAGTCGGCAAGACCTCGGCCGCGGTCAATCTCGCCTATCTCGCCGCGCGCGGCGGCGCCAAGACGCTCTTGTGGGATCTCGACCCGCAGGGCGCCAGCACCTATCTGTTCCGCGTCAGGCCGAAGGTGCGGGGCGGGGTGCGCAAGCTCGTGCATCGGAAATCGGCGGTCGAGAAGCTGATCAAGGGCACCGACCACGAGCGCCTGGATCTGCTTCCTGCGGATTTCTCCTACCGCCACATGGACCTCGCGCTCGACGCCGCCAAGCACTCGAACGATCGTCTCGCGCTCGTGCTCGAGCCGCTGCGCGCCGAGTATGAGTACATCTTCCTCGACTGTCCTCCGAGCATCTCGCTCGTGTCCGAGAACGTATTCGAGGCGGCCGACACCCTGCTCGTCCCGATCATCCCCGCGACCCTCTCCTCGCGCACCTTCGAGCAGCTCGAAGAGCTCGTCCGAGGGGGCCCTCAGGTGCTCGCCTTCTTCTCGATGGTGGAGGTGCGCAAGTCACTGCACCGCGAGGTGATGGCAA
>PMOY01000381.1 GCA_003165655.1 Solirubrobacterales bacterium | reverse complement strand
AACCTCGAGCTCAAGCTCGAGGTCTGGGATTCACCGAACTCGGCGGGAATCGTCATCGACGCGGTGCGATGCTGCAAGCTGGCGCTCGACCACGGCCTCAGCGGCCAACTCGATGGCCCCAGCTCATACCTGATGAAGTCGCCGATGCACCAGCGACCTGATGAAGAGGCGCGCGAGCTGACCGAGCGGTTCATCGCCGAGTACGCCAGCAAGCCCGCGCCGACCGCCTCCCCCAAGGCCACGCGGAAGGCGACGGCCGAGTCAGCCCTCCGCCGGGGCGCCACGAAGAAATAGGTCATCACGGTCGCGACGCCGGCCGGCGCGGGCGCATTATGCTGCCCGGCGTGACCGCGGAGCGCCTCGCCATCGCGCAGGTGTCGCCGTTCGCGTGGGAAGCGACGAACGAGGTCAACGAGTACGTCGCGCAGATCGCGGCGGAGCTGTCCCGTCGCGGGCACCGCGTGGTGGTGATCGCCCCGTCGAACTCGAACGAGCTCGTCCGCGACTCGCGCCGGGAGATCCGCGCCGCGCGCGATCACCCGCAGGCGCTGCTCGAACGGGCACAGGAAGAGCCGCTCGCCCTCGGCGTCGGCGAGGTGCTGCCGTTCGCGGCGGGCAGACGGCGCGCGTCCTCGCTCCCGATGGACGTGGCGCGGACGATCGAGGATGCGCTCACGGCGATTCCGCTGGACGTTGTCCACGTGCACGAGCCGTTTGCGCCGAGCGCGTCCAGCGCCGCGCTACGCCACTCGCGCGCGCTCAATGTCGGGAGCTTTCACGCCCCGACCGAACGGATCCTGTCCACCCAGCTCGCACGCCCGCTGGTGGAGCTGTTGTTCAGCCGCCTCGACGCGCGTACGGCGAGCTTCCCCGCGACTCGTGACCTGGTCCAGCGCTACTTCCCCGGGGACTACCGCGTGATCCTGCCCGGTGCCCAACCCGCCAAGCGGCGAGCGCGCAGCGGACCGATTGAGATCGTGATGGTCGCCGAAGAGGAACGTGCGGCGCTCCGACTTTTCCTGCGCGCGCTCCGGGCAGTGCCCGCGGAGCCCGAGTGGCGGGCGACCGTGTTGTCCTCGCGGACGCTCGCGGCGCCGGCCACGCTCCGGCACGACCTGATCGATCGTGTGCGCTTCATCGGCGTCGAGCACACCGAGTCGGAGGTCCTCGCAAGTGCTGACATCGTCGTGCTGGCGTCGGAGGGGATCCGCCCCACACCCGGGACGCTCGTGCGCGCGCTGGCCGCGGGTGCGGTCCCGGTCACGTCGCGCCTGGCCCCCTACGACGAGCTCCTTTCCGAGGGCGAATACGGGCTCGAGTTCGAGCCCGGCGATGCGGAGACGCTCGCCGCGCATCTGACCAGCCTGATTGCGGAACCGGAGCTCCGTGAGGCACGGCGCGCCAGCGCCGACCCGATCCGCGCTCGGCTCTCGTGGACGCGGGTGACCGACGAGGTCGAGGAGGTCTACACGAGCCTGACAGCTCGCCGTCACCTCGCGGACAGCAGCGACCCGGTGCGCAAGCGTCTCGCCTCTCGCCCGTTCATCGACGTGGACCTCCACATGCACACCGATCACTCATACGACTGCGCGACCCCGGTCGAGGTCCTGCTCGCACACGCGCGGGCGCGCGGGCTCGGCGCGATCGCCGTCACCGACCACAACGAGGTCTCCGGGGCGCACGAGGCGCGCGCCAAGGCAGACGGCGTCAAGGTGATCGTCGCCGAGGAGGTCAAGACCGCCGGCCAGGGTGAGGTCATCGGCCTGTTCATCGAGGAGAAGATTCCTCGCGGGATGACCCTCCAGGAGACGATCGCCGAGATCAAGCGCCAGGGCGGGCTCGTCTACGTGCCGCACCCCTTCGACCGCCTGCACTCGGTGCCCGACTACGAGCACCTGCTCGACGTTCTCGACGACGTCGACGCGATCGAGGTCTTCAACCCGCGCGTTGCGATCGCGGAGTTCAACGAGGAGGCCGTGCGGTTCGCCGCCAAGTACCGGATACCTGCCGGCGCGGGCTCAGATGCGCACGTGCCCCAGGGTCTCGGCTCGGTCCGCATCCGGATGCGCGATTTCGACGGACCGGACGAGTTCATGGCGGCCCTGCGTGACGCGGACATCGTCCGCAATCCGGCCAGCCTGCTCTACGTCCAGGCGCTGAAGTTCCTGCAGACGAAGGCTTTACCGGGACCAGCTCGCCGCGCCTCGCGCGAGCGGCGGGTGCGTCGCGCGACCCGCAAGTCGTGATCCATGGCGCCTCGGGCAACCCGCAAGTCCTGATGCACCCGCAAGGACAAGCCACGGCGCCGTCCAATCGGAAGGTCGTGCCTGCTACCGACGACGAGATCCGCGAGAAATACCTCGAGCGAGCGATCCGCGAGCTCAATTGCCTGACCCGCGAGATCCAGGCGTGCCCGCACTGCCCGCGGGGCAACCTGATGCCGGTGCTTGGCTCAGGACACCCACAGGCCGACGTGTTCCTGATCAAGTACTCGGCGCGGCCGGCGGAGGTCGAGGAGGGGGTCGCGTTTTACGGCCGGACCGGCAATGCGCTGATGAAGTCGCTCAAGCGCCTCCAGATCGATCCGCTCGTGGTCTACGGGACGCTGTGCGTGAAATGCCCGGTGCTCGACCCGGTGATGGCGGATCCGGAATGCATCGCCCGGCTCGTCGAGGAGCTCGCGATCGTCCAGCCGAAGATCGTCGTCGTGATGGGCGAGGACGCGCTCACAGTGGTCAACGACCTCGAGATCCCCCTCGCCCGTCCCCTCGATCCCGACCCCGGGGTACTGCAACGGTTGACGCCGGCGATCGAGTCGCTGTTCGTGCCCAGCATCGACGATGCGCTCGACGATGAGAGTGCGAAACGCGCGTTCTGGTCCGCCTTCCGGATGCTTGGGCAATGGTGGGCTGACCTGCCTCCGTATTAGCGGTATATAGACTCGGATCGTGGACCTCGAGGAACGGACGATCGAAGACGTGGGCGAGCGCTGCGAGGTGTGCGGCGCCAAGCTGACATCGGCCGAGCTGCAGGCCGCCCTCGAGTCCGGCGAGCCGGCCCTATGTTCGATCCACGCCGACGAGGTCGTGCCGATCGCGGACGACGAGGCTGGGTTCGGCGGATAGGGGCTCGCGCGTCCCGGGGGGCGAGTGCTTGGCGCGTCAGGCCAGGGCTTGGCGCAGGTCCGCCACGAGGTCATCGGGGTCTTCGACGCCGCAGCTGAGCCGGACGAGGTCAGCGGGCACGGCGGCATCGGACCCTTCAACGGACTGGTGGGTCATGAGCTGTGGGACTTCGATCAGGGACTCGACGCCGCCGAGCGACTCAGCGAGGGTGAACAGGCGCGTGCGCGTCGCCACCGACGCGGCGCGCGGATGGTGGAAGCTGACCATGCCGCTGAACCCCGGCCAGCGAACGTCTCGCACCTCGGGCATGGCCCGGAGCAGCTCGACGATGGCAGACGCGCTGCGCGCGTGGGCATCCATCCTCAGATGGAGCGTCCGGAGTCCGCGGTGGACAAGGAAGCAGTCGAACGGGCCGGGGACGGCTCCCACCGCGTTCTGGACGAAGCGCATGCGCTCGTGGAGCTCCGGGCGCCGGGTGATGACCGCGCCCCCAACGACATCCGAGTGACCGCCGAGATACTTCGTCGTGGAGTGCACGACGATGTCCGCGCCGCGCTCGAGCGGGCGCTGGTTGGCGGGCGTCGCGAACGTGTTGTCGACCGCGACCAGCGCGTCGCGCCGCCTGGCGATGACCCCCTCGATATCGATCAGGTTCAGCGACGGGTTGGTCGGGCTCTCGACCCAGATCAACTTCGTGTTCGCTCCGACCGCTCGCTCGAGGGCCGCAAGGTCGGTCTGGTCCACCAGATCGTAGTCGAGGCCCCATCCGCTCAACACCTTGTCGACGAGCCTGAAGGTGCCTCCGTAGAGATCCGCCGGAAGGACCATATGCGAGCCCGCGCCGCAGACAGCCGTGATCACCGCATGCTCGGCGGCGAGACCGGAGGCGAAGACCACGGCGAGGCCGCCCTCGAGGTCCCCGATCGCCTGCTCGAGCGCTGTGCGCGTCGGATTCGCCGTTCGGGCGTAGTCGTAATCCCCGACGAACTCGCCGGGGCGCCGCTGCGCATACGTGGAGGTCTGGTGGATCGCGGGGATGACCGATCGGAACGACGGATCGGGCGTGAGACCCGCGTGAACCGCCCGAGTGGCGAACGCGTCGCGCGGCGGCTCCTGATCGGTCACGAAGCCAGCGCTTCCAGCAGATCCGCGCGCGTCACGAGCCCGGAGGCCCTGCCGTTCTGCGTGACGAGCAGCGCTTGACGGTCGCCGGCCAGCAGCTCGATCGCCTCGCGCACCGAATCCTCGCTGGAGACGGCGGCGAACGGTGGTTCCATCACGTCGACGATCTGCGCGTCGAGAATGCTCGGATCCTCGGCCGCGTGTCTGAGCAAACCCCGCTCGCCGATGGCGCCAACGATCGTCGCAGGGTCGTGCGCGCTCACCACCGGGAGCTGTGAGACGCGATGCTCGTGCAGGAGCGCGACGGCGTCACGAACGCGATAGTGGGGCTCGACGGTGACCAGCGAGGGGATCTCGCCCGCAGCGCGCTTGCGGCGCAACACATCGCCGACGGTCAGGTCCACCCCTCGCTCCAGGAACCCGTATTGGCGCATCCAGCCGTCGGAGTAGACCTTGGACAGATATGAGCGACCGCCGTCAGGAATGATCACGACGATCAGCGCCTGCGGATCCTCGACCTCGGCAGCGACGACGAGCGCGGCGTGGAGCGCGAGGCCGCCCGATCCGCCCGCCAGGATCCCCTCGGTCCGGGCGAGTCGTCGCGTGGTCAGGAACGCATCGCGATCCGAGACCGTCACCCACCGGTCGACAACCGAACTGTCGAACGTCTCGGGCCAGAAGTCCTCACCCACGCCCTCGACGAGATAGGGCCGAACGTTGTCCGCACCACTCGAATAGATCGAGCCATCCGGGTCGGCTCCGACGACCGCGAGCTCGGGCTTGCGTTCGCGCAGGTACCGGACCGTCCCGGTGATCGTTCCCCCGGTGCCGACGCCGGCGACGAGGTGCGTGATCCGGTCGCCGAGCTGCTCCCACAGCTCCGGGCCGGTCGACTCGTAGTGCGCGCGTGGGTTCGCGGGGTTGGCGTATTGGTTGGGCTGGAAGGCCCCGGGGATCTCCCGGGTCAGCCGGTCGGCGACGCGGTAATAGGACTGAGGCGAATCGGGCGCGACGTCGCTGGGGGCCAGGACGACTTCGGCGCCGTAGGCGCGCAGCAGGTCGATCTTCTCCCTCGACATCTTGTCGGGCATGACCGCGATCACGCGGTAGCCCTTGAGCCGCGCGGCAATCGCGAGTCCGGTTCCCGTGTTGCCCGAGGTGGGCTCGACGATCGTGCCGCCGGGCCTGAGGTGGCCGTCACGTTCGGCGGCATCGATCAACGCGACAGCGATGCGGTCCTTGATCGATCCGCCCGGATTGAACGCTTCGAGCTTCGCCACGAGCTGCGGGCGCAGGCCGGCGCCGATGCGCGACAGCCGGACCAGCGGCGTGCCGCCGATCGTGTCGAGAATCGAGTCCTTCACGTCAGGGAGGACGGTGGCTTTGGACATCGTCACGAGTCTGATGATCATACGGTTCGCCGGCGCCGACCAGGAGCTGATGGTGTCGCATTAGGGTCACACCGATGTGCTTCTCACCAGCAGCTGATTTCACCGTTGGCGCGGTCGTTGCCGGCATCGGGGTTGAGACCTTGCGTCGGGTGCGGGTGCGACGCGAACTGATCGTCGGTGCCCTGCCGCTGCTCTTTGGCGTCCACCAGCTCGTTGAGGGTTTCGTCTGGTTGGGGCTGCGCGGCGAGGTCTCCGCTGGATTGGGTGACGCCGCGAAGGAGACCTACATCGTCTACGCGCACGCGGTGCTGCCGGTGATCGTCCCGTTCGGTTTCATGCTGCTCGAACCCGACCGTCGGCGATCGCGCTGGATGTGGCCTTTGGTGTGCCTCGGGCTGCTCCTCGGCGCGTACCTGCTGTGGCAGGTGAGCGCTTATCCGGTCGGAGCGCAGGAGGACGCTCGCTGTATCGACTACACGACGCACACCCCGAACGACGCCCTCATCGGGCTGCTCTACGTTATCGCGACGTGCGGCCCAGCGATGATCTCGAGCCGTCGATACCTGCGCTCGTTCGGTCTCGTCAGCCTCGCCGGCGTGATCGTGACCGCGCTCGTCCGGGTCGATGAGCTGACGTCCTTGTGGTGTCTGTACGTCGCCATGGTCAGCGTGCTCATCCTCGAGCATTTTCGCCGTCAACGAGCGTCCGAGGTACGCGCCAAGGGCCGGCGGGCTGGTGAATCGGCGAAGATTGCGACCGTGCACGGTCCAAAACGGCCATGACCCCAGACGATCCCGACACCTTGCTGGCGCAGACGCGAGCGTTCAACGCCGAGCTCGAGCGGCTGCTGGCGGCGGTGCCATCGGTCGACACCGTCCCGCCGGAGCAGACCCGCCGGGCGCGCCGTGAGGGTCGCGGCATCTTCCCCGCGCCCGTGTTCCTGCCCGACGCCAGGACGTTAGATATCGACGGGCCGGGCGGGCCTATCGAGCTGCGCATCCTGGCAGCGGCAGGGGCGCCGACCGGTGCCTTCCTCCACATCCACGGCGGGGGATGGACGTTGGGCGCCAACGACATGCAGGACGTGCGCCTGAACCGGCTGGCGCAGGAGACGGGCCTGACGGTCGTGAGCGTGGGCTACCGGCTCGCCCCCGAGAACCCCTATCCGGCCGCGCCCGACGACTGCGAGGCGGCCGCCCTGTGGCTGCTCTCGAACGCGGGAAAGATCGCCCTCGGCAGCGCGACACCACTGGCGATCGGCGGCGATTCGGCGGGCGGGCAGCTGGCCGCGGTGACGCTCTTGCGGCTGCGGGAGCGCCACGGGATCACCGGCGCGTTCGGCGCTGCCGTGCTCCAGTACGGGTGCTTCGACCTGTCGATGACCCCGAGCCAGCGGCTGTGGGGCGAGCGCAACCTGATTCTCTCAGAGCCCATCATCAGCTGGTTCAACGACCAGTTCTTGCCGGCGTACGACCGCGAGCAACGCCGTGATCCCGACATCTCGCCACTGTTCGCCGAGCTCTCGGGCATGCCGCCGGCGATCTTCACCGTCGGCACGGAGGATCCGCTGCTCGACGACACCCTGTTCATGGAAGCGCGCTGGCGCGCGGCGGGGCACGCCACCGAGCTGCGGATCTGGCCTGAGGCGCCGCACGGGTTCGTCACGCTGCCGATGTCTGTGGCCGACGCCGCGCTCTGCGCCGAGCACGCCTTCCTCCGCCGTACACTGGGGGTCGACCCGCTTGCGCCGCGCTGAGGTCCGGCGCCGTAATGCTCGCGTTCGGCCTAGGAATCGGGCATATGTAGGACGATCTTGCCGAACTTCCCCCCGGCGGCGAAGCGTTCGTAGGCGTCCGCGACCCGGTCGAGCGGATATACGGAGGCGACCGGCACGTGCAGCGTGCCGGCGGCCAGAAGCGGGAGGACCGAGCGCTCGACCAAGCGCGCAGTCATGGCCTTGTCCTCGAGTGGCCTCGCGCGCAAGGTCGAGCCGTGGATCCGCCCGCGCTTGCCCATCAGGACGGCCATGTTCAGCTCGCCCTTCGCACCAGCCGCGATCCCGATCACGGAGATCCGACCGCCGAGCGCGAGCGCGTTCAGGTTCTCCGCCAGGTTGGGCGCGCCCACGAGCTCGAGGATCACATCGAACGGGCCGTGGGCGCCGAAGCCCTCCGGATCGATCGCCTCGGCGCCGAGCGCAGCGACCTGGTCGCGTAGCTCGGGCCTGCGTACCGTCGCGGTGACACGAGCGCCGGTGGCACGACCGAGCTGGACGGCCGCCGTCCCGACGCCGCCGGCGGCGCCGTGCACGAGCAGGTGCTCCCCGGGCCTCAGGCCCGCCTGGGTAAAGATCGCATCATGCGCCGTCGTGAACACCTCCGGCGCGCCTCCGGCCTGGTCCCACGACAGGCCGACCGGCACGGGCATGAGCACGCGCTCGTTCACGACCGCGAGCTCCGCCTGGGCGCCCCCGCCGACCAGTCCCATGACCCGATCCCCCCCGGAGAAGCGGCCGGCTCTGGGCCCCAGCGCCGCCACCTCGCCGGCCAGTTCCATGCCCGGTATGTCCGCGGGCTCGCCGGGCGGCGCAGGGTACCGCCCCCGCAGCTGCATGATGTCGGCGCCGTTGAGGCCCGCGGCCCGGATGCGAACCAGGACCTCCCCGGTACCGGGCTCGGGATCGGGGTGCTCCATCACGTGCAGTTCCCCGTCGCGGATCGTCGCGGCGTGCATGGGCCGGCGATTCTATGGCCGTACGCGAGAGACGGGGTCGTGGCGTGCTGCGGATGCCCGGCGTGCGTGGGGCTGGGTGGCCGCGGCCAGCACTCAGCGCACTCGGTTGAGCACCGCGACGCACTCGATGTGTGGCGTCTGCGGGAACATGTCGACCGGCGCCACGACGGAGAGCGCGTAGCCGGCTTGGACGAGCTGCGCGGCGTTCGGAGCGAGCGTGGTGGGATTGCAGGACACGTAGACGATTCGGCGTGGCGCACTCTCGATGATCCGCCGCACGACCTTCTGTGAGAGACCGGCCCGCGGGGGATCGACGACGAGCACGTCCGGTCTCCCGGCCCGAGACACGAGCTCGCGCAGGGCCAGTCGTACGTCGCCCGCGAAGAAGTGGACCCCGTCGATCTCGTTCAGGCTCGCGTTGGCGATCGCGTCGGCGACCGCGGCGGGAACAAGCTCGAGTCCCCACAGCTCGGCGGCGCGAGGGGCCATCAGCAGGCCGATCGTCCCGATCCCGCAGTAGAGGTCATAGACCCGTTCGAAACCGGACAGCTGCGCGCGGTCGGCGGCGATCTCGTACAGCTGCTCAGCCATCTCGGTGTTCGTCTGAAAGAACGCCTCCGGCGAGATGCGCACCCGGATTCCACCGATCTCCTCGTCAAGATAGTCGGCACCCGAGACCAGCTCGGTCTCGCCTCCCGCGGTCGTCTCGCCTACGGTCGCGCTGCGTGTCCAGAGCACGCCGTCGGTCGCTGCCGCCTCGGCGAGCGCCATTGCGTCGAGCGTTCCGGGCCCGGTCACCAGGCGAACCTGGAGCTGCCCTGTGCGCCGGCCCTCGCGGACGACCAGGTTGCGCAGCATACCGGCGCCGGTGCTGCGGTCATAGGGGACGAGCCCCTGCGCCCGGCACCACTCGACGACTCGCTCGCGGGCGGCGTTCGCCGCCTCGGAGGCCAACAGGCAGTCGCGCACCTCGACGATCTCGTCCCAGCGTCCGGGCGCATGGAAGCCGCAGATGAGCCGACCAGCGTCATCGGATCCGAACGAGTACTCGAGCTTGTTTCGGTACCGCCAGGTTTGGGTGGCGGCCACGATCGGCTCGAGCTTGAAGCCGTCGAGCCGACCGAGCCGCGTCAACGCTTCGGCGACCTGGGCCTCTTTGACCTCGAGTTGGCGCTCGTACCGGAGCACCTGCCACGGCGCACCCGGGTGCTCGGCGGCCGGAGCGACGCGATCTGGCCCGGGCTCGAGGATCTCAGTCGCCCGCGCCTCGGCGTACGCCCGCTTGGCCTTCCCGACCTGGGCTCGAACACGATCGCCGGGCATCCCGCCCTGGACGAATACGACGTAGCCGTCGAGCCGTGCAACGCCGGCTCCGCCGTACGCGAGCGAGTCGATCCTCAGCTCCAGCTCGGCGCCACGCGCGGGACGCGAGGGAGCGGGCGCCGGCGGCGCAACCGTGGCAACCGTCGTCGCGGCGGGCACTGCGGCTGGGTCCGCTGTGGCCTCAACCGCCGCGGTGGCTCCAGCCGCCGGGGTGCTCTGCACCGCCGCAGCGGGCGCCGTTGCCTTGCGCGCCTCGTCCTTGCTCGTCTGGATGCTCACCCGCTCTAGGATGGCAGGCGCATGAACCTCGACGCATACCGGGATTCCTCAGAGGAGTTCCTCGCCGCGCTCAACGGCGAGTACTACCGCCACTACGCCGGGCTCAAGGACGAGTTCGAGATCGAGGCGATCTACGAGCGCCACCAGGAGCTGTTCACGCGAGCGGCGGTGGAGGAGCTGCGGGAGCAGGCCGCGGTGCCGGCGCCCGGCACCGATGAGCGGCGGCGGCGGCGGATGCTCCTCGGCTTCGCCGTCGAGGGCCATCTCGGACAGGCGACGAAGACGATCGAGGCCGAGCTCGCGCGCCGCGAGGCTGAGGCCTCGATCGAGCTCGACGGAGAGCGGATCGGATATCGGGAGTCGACGGTGGCGCAAGCCAACGAGCCCGATGGCGATCGCCGGGCGCGAATCGAGGAAGCCAGACTGAGTGTCACCGAGCACGACCTGAACCCGCTTCACCGCGAGATGCTCGAGCATCAGCACGAGCTCGCTCAGGAGCTCGGTTATCCGAGCTACCGGGACATGTGCGCCGCGCTGCAGGGGCTCGACCTCGACGCGCTGCATCGCCAGACCGAGAGGTTTGGGGCATCGACGGAGTCGAGCTACGCCACGGTGGTCGAGCCCGAGCTGCAGCGGACGCTGGGGATTGGCCTCGATGGGCTGCGCCGATCGGACCTACCGCGCTTCTTCCGCGCCGCCGACACGGACCCGAGCTTCCCCGCCGACCGCCTCACCTGGAGCTTCATCGAGACCGCCCGCGGCCTCGGAATCGACGTGGCAGCACAGTCGGGCGTGATCCTCGACACCGAGCGAAGGCCGAAGAAGTCTCCGCGCGCGTTCTGTGCGCCCGTGCGCGCGCCGGGCGAGGTGTACCTGGTGATCGCGCCGGTGGGCGGTCGCGACGACTTCTCGACGCTGTTTCACGAGGGCGGCCACACCGAGCACTTCGCGAACGTCGATCCCGCGCTGCCGTTCGAATTCCGCCAGCTCGGCGACAACGCGATCACCGAGGCGTACGCGTTCCTGTTTCAGCATCTGGTCGAGGATCCCGAGTGGCTGCGGCGGCGCCTCGGCGTCGACGATGACGGCGAGCTCGCGTTGTCCGCCCGTGCCAGTCGCCTCGTCTACCTGCGGCGCTACACGGCCAAGTTCGCCTACGAGCTCGAGCTCCACGGCGCCGACGGCGGCGCCGTGGACGCGCTCGCCGACCGCTACGCCGAACTGCTGTCGGCGGCCGTGCGCGTCGAGTGGCCGCGACAGATGTTCCTCGCCGACGTCGATCCGGGCTTCTACTGCACCGCCTACCTGCGCGCCTGGGCGCTCGAAACGCACCTGCGCGGCCACCTCCGCCAGCGCTTCGGTGTCGCCTGGTTCGAGGATCCCAAAGCGGGCAAGACCTTGCGCGCGCTGTGGCACGACGGCCAGCGACTCACCCCCGAGGAGTTGCTCCACGAGTTGACCGGCGAGCGCCTCGACTTCACGGTCCTGCTCGAGGACCTTGGCCTCGATTAGGCCGTCGCGGCGTCAGAAACCGCCGATGCATGTTCACGCCGGCGATCCCGACCTGCTATAGCCTGTAGTTCGGGCGTCAACGGAAAGGGCTGTCCTCATGACCCGAGCCTGTTGCCCAGGCTGTCGGTTGCGCTTTACCCGTGCGGCGACAGCACACCTCACGATCTGTCCCGAATGCGGGGCGCCGCTACGAGAAGGCTTGACAGCGCGCGACGCTGTCGGATATCGGCTGCACGACATGCGCGACTCGCTCGGCGAGCTTCCCATTGCCGTCGAGGTGGCGCTGCCCGAGCCCGATCAGCCGCTGCGGCCCTAACTGCGCGCGCGGCGAGTCTGCGATCTGCAGGCGATGAAGACCTAAGGAGACAGTGATGGCAGCAAAACACAAGGTGACCGTGTCGGCGCAACCGGCGAAGCACCGACCCAGCTCGGCGGAGCGGCGCGCCGCGGAGGTCGAGATGGTCGCGACCAAGCAGGCCGACCTCAAGCGCGAAGCCGCGGAGCGGCGGGCGAAGCGCGCCGCAGCGCAAGACCGAGGGACGCCGTCTACTTGAACTGCGAGATATCGATCGCGTCCGGCGGCGGGGTCAGCGGAACCGACTCGTTGAAGCGACTGAACGTGAGGCGACCGCCTTGCGAGCCGCCTTTCACGATCTCAAGCGGGTACGGCGTGCCCGTCGCCGCTACGTAGAGAGTCGCGTCCTTCGTTGTGTCGTGGACGCTGGCTGCGCTCTGTCCGTCCACGGTGCTCGTTGGGCCCGTGACCAGCGCGCCATGAGTAGAGAGGACTGTGCCCAGCAGCTCGTGCAGGTTGTTGAGCTGGGCAAGAGACGCGAACTGGCCACTCGCCGGCGCCTTCAGCCATTTCCCCTGGAACAGCTCCGCGGCTGCCTCGCCTCCGAAGTGGCGCCAGAACGCCGGGCTTCCGTTGATGTAGACCTCGTTGCTCACGACTTCGATCTGGAAGCTCAGCCCACCCTCGGACATCTGACCGCGACCCCCCTTGCCCGAGACTAGGTCGAGGTCCAAGGAGATAGCCGAGCCTCCGCTCACGACCGTGCCGGAGATATGAGCCGATTTCGCGTTGTCGATCGCGGCCAACGCCGCCGCCACGATCCCGTTGGCCGACTTCGAGGCGATGCCGTTACTCGCGGGGGCGGTGACCTGACTCGTCGAGGCCGTGCCGTTGCTCGCGGAGGAGGTCCTCTTGGTCGAGGAAGAGGTGCTCTTGGTCGATCCGCCGCACGCAGAAAGCGAACACGCGAACAGCAACGAAGCAACCGCCCACGCGGCGATACGGAAGCGCATAGGCGCGCAGCCTAACCGAATCCGGTTGGGCGTCCACAGGCGAATCGGCCCCGTGAGCGGGCGTCGGCTCGGTCGACGTCTGCGCGGAGTATCCGGCGGACTCAAGGGAGAACGGTGACGCCTGCCGAGTGCTCAGCCGGTCGCCTCGGGGCGTCCAAGGCGCGACGCCACGGCTTCGCGGCGGTGATCGAAGATCTGCTCGAGATCGCGGCGGACAAACGCCACGTAGGCGAGCTCCCCGACCATCCCGAACGGCAGCCCGTAGCGCACCAAGTCGCGCATCAGCGTTCCATCGCCGCTGCGCACGAAGCTGTGGCTGTGCTCCCACATTCGGTACGGCCCTCGCACCTGAACGTCTTCGAACCTGTCGTCGGGCTCAAAGACGGCGATCCGTGTGAGCCAGCGAATCGGAACTCCGTGGAGCCTCAGCCGGTACTCAATCAGCGTGCCTTGGTGCATCACGATCGGCCGCTCGGTGACGATCCGGAAGCGCAGCCACGGCGGTGTGATCGCTTCCAGGTTGGATGCGTCACTGAAGAAGCGAAATGCCTCGTCCGGCGCCGCGGACAGTCGCTGGAGGCGCTCGAGGGTATGGACGCGCATCCGCTTCGGGCCTACCGACCGCACGAGGCACAGAGCTCGGCAGCGGCGATCGCGTCGCAGCACACGTCGACCTCGAGGCGGTCGGCGGCACTCAGGGCATCGTCGATCGCGGGCGCCATCACGGCGCGCGGAGGAGAAACTCGAGCAGCGCCTTCTGCGCGTGACGGCGGTTCTCCGCTTGATCCCAGATCCGCTGGCGGGCGCCGTAGAGCACCTCGGCGGTGATCTCCTCGCCGGCGTGGGCAGGGAGGCAGTGCAACGCGATCGCGTGCGACGCCGCAAGGTCGAGCAGGTCATCGTCGATCCGATAGGCGGCCAGCGCGGCGCGGCGCTCGTCGGCGGTCGCCTCGTCGTCGCCCATGCTGACCCACACGTCGGCGTAGACAGCGTCGGCGCCGGCCACGGCCTCCGCGGGATCGGTGCTCAAGTGTGCCCCGGCCACAGGCTCGAGCGCGAAGCCGGGTGGCGAGGCGACGCGCACCTTCACGCCGGCCAGCGCTCCCACGATCGCCAGCGACCGCGCGACGTTGTTGCCATCGCCGACGTAGGCGAGCGTGAGTCCCTCGAGGCGACCGAACGCTTCGCGCAGCGTGAGCAGATCCGCGAGCGCCTGGCACGGGTGATGACCGACCGTCAGCATGTTGATCACGGGCACAGTCGCGTGCTCCGCGAGCTCGCGGACGAGCTCGTCGGGACCGGTCCGAATGCCGATCGCGGCAACGTGTCGTGAGAGCACGAGCGCGGTGTCGCGGATCGTCTCGCCGCGGCTGAGCTGGAGGTCCTCGGTGCGCAGCACCACCGGGTGGCCGCCGAGCTCGACGATCCCGACCTCGAACGACACCCGGGTGCGAGTCGATGGCTTCTGGAAGATCAGCGCGACGGTCCTGCGCGCGAGCGCGTTCGAGGCGAAGGGCGCCTGCTTGAGCGCGAGCGCGCGGTCGAGCAGCGCTCGAAGCTCATCCGGGCTCGGCTCCGCGCCGGTGATGAAGTGTCGAGGCAAGCGCAGGAGTGTACGTTGGCGCACGTGCGGCTTGCGGTGCTGACATGGAACCTCTACCACGGTCGTGCCATCCCGCCGGCGGGTCGCGATCTGCTGTCGGATTTCGCCGCCGCGCTCGCGGGTTGGAATTGGGATCTGGCGCTCCTGCAGGAGGTGCCGCCGTGGTGGCCGCCCGAGCTCGCCCGCGCGGCCGGAGCCGAGCAGCGGCTGGTCATGACCTCACGCAACCAGCTCCTCCCCCTGCGCCGGGTCCTCGCCACCCGCTGGCCGGATCCGATGCGCTCGGGCGGAGGCGGCGCTAACGCGATCCTCACTCGGGGCCTGACGATCACCGAGCACCGTTGCCTGCGCCTGTGCCGGCTTCCCGAGCAGCGGTGGCTGCATGCGATCCGGCTCGACAGCGGGATCTGGGCGGCGAACCTGCATGCCACCGCTCACGATCCCGGCCGCGCGGCGCGGGAGGCCGCGCGCGCCGCAGCGCTGACGCGCTCCTGGGCGGCCGCCGCGCCCGCGGTGCTCGGCGGCGACTTCAATCTCCGCTGCCTCGAGCTCGACGGCTTTCGCCACGCCGCCGGCCATGACGTCGATCACCTCTTCGTGACCGCGCTGGCGCCCATCGGCGATGCCCGGACCCTCGACCGCGGGACACTGTCAGATCACGCGCCGGTAGCGGTGACGCTGGAAGGGTGACTACTCTCCGCCCCGGCCCGCGCGCAGGCCGAAGCCACGCAGCACGAGCAGCGCTCGCTCCCCGAGCGTCCCGTGGGCGGGAAGCACTCCGAGCTGGGTGGCGGCGTTATAGAGGTCGAAGAACGCGCGCACTCGGAGCAGCCGCCCATGCGCGACCTCGGCATAGAGGATGCAGTGCACGACCACGAAACGGTTCGTCGGCGGCAGACCCGCGAGCGGGGCGCGGTGGGTGCCGAGCAGCTTCGATGGGGCGGCAAGGAAGCGCTCGTTGAAGAGGCGCTCGCCGGTGCGCTCGAGACGCGCGTCGGGGAACGCCGCCCACAGGCGCTCGGCGTGCGCGACGAGCGCTTCCAAGTCCTCCAGCGGTTCGGGCGTGGTCGGGTCCTCGTAGTGCACGCGCTGCGCGCAGACAGGCGTGAAGGCCGCAGGATCCTTGCTCGACCAAGCGGCCTCCCAGCCGTCGATCAGGTGCTCGACGTTCATTCGCCGCGGGCCGCCGGGTGCGGGATCTCGAGGTTCGCGAGTCCCGCGACCGGCGAGGACGCCTCGGCATAGCGCCGCCGGGGAATCCGCCCGGCGCCTCGCGCCAGGCGCCCGGCCTCCACGGCGGCGGCAATCGCCCGCGCCATCGTGGCCGGGTCGTGGGCACGCGAGATCGCGCTCGCGCAGAGCACGGCGTCGCAGCCGAGCTCCATGGCGAACGCCGCGTCGGAGGCCGTCCCTACGCCCGCATCGAGGATCACCGGCACGCCGGCACGCTCGATGATAATCGACAGGTTGTATGAGTTGAGGATCCCCATCCCGCTCCCGATCGGCGATCCGAGCGGCATCACCGCCGCGCAGCCGACATCCTCGAGGCGGCGCGCGAGCACGGGGTCATCGGTGCTGTAGGGGAGAACCACGAACCCATCGTCGACGAGCGTCTCGGCAGCCGCGAGCAACTCGGGCGCGTCGGGCAGTAGGGTGCGCTCGTCACCGATGACCTCGAGCTTGATCCAGTCGGTCCCCAGCGCCTCGCGGGCGAGCTTCGCCGTGATGACAGCGTCACGGGCGGTGAAGCAGCCGGCGGTGTTCGGCAGCACGGCGACCCCCGCCGCATCCAGCACGTCGAGAATCGAACTCGCGCTCGGGTCAAGGCGCCGCAGCGCAACCGTGCACAGCTCGGATCCCGACGCCTGCAGAGCCGCCGCGAGGACCTCATGGTTCGTGAAGCCGCCGGTGCCGAGGATCAGGCGCGAGCGCAGCGGGCGACCGGCGATGACGAGTTCGTGCTCCATAGCTCTCATCCTCCCTGAATTGCCTGGACGATCTCGATGCGGTCGCCGTCGCGCAGCGACATTGCGACCCATTCGGTGCGCGGGACAACCTCTCCCTGCACCGCAACGGCGACGCCGCGCGCGCCGCTCGGAACCTTCAGCTCGGCGAGCACCCCGGCGATCGTGGCGCCGTCCGGGAGCTCGGTCGCCGTTCCGTTGACCGCGACGATCATCTCGCGTCCACCCCAGCAGGCGCGAACCGGGTCGGCGCAACCGAGGCGAGCTCATCCGAGGGCGACTCCCCGAGCAGCGCGGAGACCACGAGCTCCGCAGTCAGCGGGGCGAGCAGGACCCCGTTGCGGTGATGACCCGTGGCCCAGTGAAGACCAGGGACTGCGCCCGGTCCGATCGCGGGGGCGCCGTCGGGCGTACCGGGACGCAGTCCCGCCGAGCATTCGTCGATCTGCAGCTCGGAGAATCCCGGCACGAGCTCGATCGCGTCGCGCAGCAGCTCGTAGACCGCCCCGGCGGTAACCGTCGTGTCAAATCCCCGCTCCTCCATCGTGGCGCCGAGAACGTAGCGCCCGTCGCCGCGGGGCACGATGTACCCGCCTGCCATCCTCAGGATGTGCCTGATCAGCCCGGGACCGGCGGGATCGTGTAACCGGAGGATCTGGCCCTTGACAGGGCGGATCGGCAGCTGCGCGGCTGGCGGGAGGCCCGCGAGCTGACCCGACCACGGGCCGGCGGCGACGACCACGCGGCGCGCAAGCACGCGCTCTCCGCCGCAGAGAACGACGCCCGCGACGCGCTCCTCCTCGAGCTTGACCTCGGCCACCTCGGCGCCGGCGCGAACCACGCCGCCGGCTCGCTCCACCGCCTGCGCGAGCGCAGCGGTCAGCCGTCGCGGGTCGACCGCATGGTCATCCGGAACCTCGAGCGCGAGCCTGATCGTCGGCGCCAGCGCCGGCTCCATCCGTCGCGCGGCGCTCGGCAGCAGACGCCGCACCTCGAGCTCGAGGCCGCGGCGCATCTCGAGCTCGCGTTCGAGCGCCTCGGCCTCGTCAGCATCGCGGGCGAGCGCGAGGGTACCGCAGCGCAGGTAACCGGGATCCTGTCCTGACGCTTGCGCCAGTTCGGCCACGAACTCGTGGTATGTCGCCGCGCTGCGGAGCCCGAGCGCGAGGACCACGAGCTCGGCAGGACTCGCCTCGCTGATCGGGGCGAGCATCCCGGCCGCGACGTGCGAGGTTTCGCCCCCGGGCCGGCCGCGTTCGAACACGGTGACGAGGAGTCCGGCGCACGCGGCGCGCCAGGCGACCGTCAGCCCGATGACGCCACCGCCGATTACGACGACGTCGGGCGATGCTCCGTTGTGGTTGTGCATACGCTTCCTCCCTGCGCGGGCATTACCCCGATCAGGTTCAGACGGTCGGCGGATCTGCGCTTCCGCCCTCTCAGCCCAAACGGTTGGGCTCCCGTTGCGCGTCAATGGTAGCGCCGCCGGCGTGGCAGACTTTGGTCCGTGATCGATCGCCGTGAGCGTCTGCGCGCCGCCCGCCTGTACCTGGTGTGCGACGCGCGCCCGGACGCGTTTCTCGAGCGGGCGCTACGCGGTGGCGTCGACATCGTGCAGCTGCGCATCAAGCACGAGTCCGACGACACGGTCATGCGAGCCGCCGCGCGCTTCGCTCGTCGCTGCGCCGAGTACGGAGCGTTGTTCATCCTCAACGACCGTCCCGATCTCGCCGCGAAGGTCGGGGCCGACGGCGTGCACGTGGGCCAAGAGGACGCAACGGTGCACGCGGCCAGGGCGCTGATCGGCGGGCAGCGACTCGTCGGACTTTCCACCCATTCACCGGCGCAGGTGCAGGCAGCCGCCGGCGTGGACTACATCGGCGTCGGCCCCGTGCATGACACGCCGACCAAGCCGGGCCGCCCCGCCGTCGGGCTCGCCCTCGTTCGCCATGCCTCCGTCCACGCGCGGATGCCATTCTTCGCGATCGGTGGAATCGACGCGGGGAATGTGGCGGACGTCAGGGCGGCGGGCGGGCGGCGCATCGCGGTCGTCCGCGCGCTCACCGAAGCCGAGGACCCGATGCGCGCCGCCCGCGAGCTCCGCGCCGCGATCGAGACCGGGCCGATGCGAAGCGAGGCGGGCGTTGGAGCAGCGTAGCCGCAAGCGCGGGCGCCGCGAGAAGCCGGCGGGCGCGACTGCGACCGGGGCGGCCGGGACTACCACGCCGGCCAGTGCCACCACCACCGCCAGGGCCACCGCCACCGCCAGGGCCACCGCGGCGGCGACCGCAGCCGCCGCGACCGGCGCGCGGGCTCCGCGGCGCAGCCGATCAGAGGACCGCAATGAGGCGGTGCGCGCGGCCCTGACGCCGCTCGCCCCGGGCGAGCGTCCGTGGGCCGTGACCGTCGGCGCGCTCCTCGCGGCGGTGGTCGGCGGCTACAACCTGGTGTCGTTCCTGCTCGGGACGAAGCTGGCGGTCGACGGGCGCAAGCCCGGGGCCGCGGGGATCGTCCTGTTCGCGGTTGTCATGTTCACCTGCGCCGGCGGCATGTGGCGTATGCGCTACTGGGCGGTGCTCGGTTTCCAGGCGCTGCTGGCAATCCTGATGCTGATCGCCGCGCTGCTCCTGATCACGGTCTCGAACCTTGCCGGCCTCGCCATCTGCCTCGTCGGCCTGTCGCTTGGCAGCGTTCTCTTCTACAAGCTGGTGAAGGCCCTGAGCCGGATGGCGCTCCCAGCGAGCGAGCCACGCTGACCGGAGCGATCGCCCTCGATCGTCCGCTCAGGCGACTCAGGTACGCTGGCGGCGATGCCTGACACCACGTATGACTGCGTCATCATCGGCTCGGGCCCGGGTGGCTACGTCGCCGCGATCCGCGCGGCGCAGCTGGGGATGAAGACAGCCGTGATCGAGAAGGACCGCGTCGGCGGGCGCTGTCTCAACTACGCCTGCATCCCCGCCAAGGCCGTCCTGCGCACCGCCGACGTCCTCTCGGAGGTCCGCGACGCGGGCGACTACGGGATCAAGGTGGGTGAGCCCGAGATCGACTACGCGGCGGTGAGCGCCCGCCGGGACAGGGTCGTCTCGATCCTCACCGGCGGCGTCTCGAGCCTGTTCAAGAAGAACGGAATCGAACTCATCGAAGGGGAGGGCTCGCTCGCCGGCACCGGGCGCGTCGCCGTCGGCGAGACCGAGATCGCGGCCACGACGATCGTGCTGGCGACCGGCTCGGTCAAGCGGCCGATCCCGGGCTCCCAGTTCGGCGGACGGGTGATCGGCACCGAGGAGGCCTGGGCCATGGCCGAGCTGCCGAGGTCGCTGGCCGTCGTCGGCGCCGGCGCGTCGGGGAGCGAGATCGCCTCCGCATACGCCCGACTGGGCACCAAGGTGGTCCTCTTCGAAGCGCTCGACCGGGTGCTCCCCACCGAGGACGCCGACATCTCAAAGCTCGCCGAGCGGGGGCTCAAGAAACAGGGAATGGCCGTGCACACGTCGACGCTCGTGCAGAACATCGAGGCGACCGACACGAGCGTCAGCTTCACCCACGGCGACGAGTCCGGCGAGGTGGAGTGGCTCGTGATCGCCGCTGGGCGCGGGCCGGACATCGACGCGCTCGGGCTCGAGGACGCCGGCGTGCGCCGCGACGATGGTGGCTTCGTGGCCGTCGACGGCGCGCTGCGGACAAGCGTGCAGGGCGTGTACGCGATCGGCGACATCGTGCCCGGCCCGGCGCTCGCCCATAAGGCGTCCGACGAGGGCATTATCGCCGTCGAGGACGCCGCCGGACTGGAGACCCACCCGCTCGAGTACATCGACATCCCGCGCGCGACTTTCTGCACCCCGAACGTGGGCAGCTTCGGGCTCACCGAGGCGCAGGCGCGCGAGCAGGGTTACGACGTGGTCGTCGGCAAGCTCCAGTACGGCGCCGTCGGCGCGGGCACCGTGTACGGCGATCGGACCGGGTTGGTCAAGATCGTGGGCGAGAAGACGTACGGCGAACTGCTCGGCGGACACATCGTCGGTACCAAGGCCACCGACCTGATCCAAGAGCTCGTCAACGCGCGCTCGCTCGAAGGCGGCTACCCCGAGCTGGCCCGGATCGTCCACGGCCACCCAACGCTGTCCGAAGCGATCATGGAGGCGGCCCGGGCGGCG
>PMOY01000156.1 GCA_003165655.1 Solirubrobacterales bacterium | reverse complement strand
GCATGGCGATCGGCCTGCGCGCGTTGAACCGATTCGCGGGATCGCCGCTCGTCGACCGCCTCGGCCTACGCGCGCCGGCGGAACGGTTCGTGTACGGCGCGTCCAAGACAACGATGCGAACGGCCGCAACCGCGGGACGGACATTCGCGGCCGCGCAGAAGCTTGCAACGCCGGCCCGCCAGCCGACGGCACAGCCGGGCGGCCTGTTCGACCTCACCCCCACCGACGAGCAGCGACTGCTCAGCGAGTCGGTGCGCGACTTCGCGCTCCACAAGCTCCGTCCAGCGGCGCTGGACGCCGACTTCGCCTGCGCCGCGCCGGCGGAGCTGCTGAGACAGAGCGACGACCTCGGAGTGACGATGATCGGAGTCCCTGAGGAGCTCGGAGGCGCGGTCACCGAGCGTTCCGCGGTCACGGCTGTGCTGATCGGCGAGGCGCTCGCGCAGGGCGACATGGGCCTCGCCGTCGCCTGCCTCGCGCCGGCCGCGGTGAGCACGGCGCTCAGCCTCTGGGGCGACGAGGAGCAACAGGCGACCTACCTGCCCGACTTCGTCGGCGACAGTATTCCCGCGGCGGCGCTCGCGGTGCTCGAGCCGCGCGCGTTGTTCGATCCGTTCAAGCTCGAGACCCGCGCGCACCGGTCGGGCGGCGGCTACGTGCTCAGCGGCGTCAAGTCGCTCGTGCCCCGCGCCGTCGACGGCGAGCTGTTCATCGTCGCCGCCGCGCTCGAGGGTCGCGACCCCGCGCTGTTCATCGTCGAGTCGCGTGCCGGCGGAATCACCGTCGAGCCCGAGCCCGCGATGGGCATCCGCGCCGCGGCGACGGGAAGACTGACATTCGATGACGTCGAGCTGCCCGTCACCTCGCTGATCGCCGATGCCGACCCCGAGATCTACCGGGCGTGCATCCAGCTCGGCCGGATCGCCTGGAGCGCGCTCGCGGTCGGCACCGGCAAGGCCGTGCTCGACTACGTGATCCCGTATGTGAAGGAGCGCACCGCGTTCGGCGAGCCGATCGCCAACCGCCAGGCTGTCGCGTTCGCCGTCTCGAACATCGCGATCGAGCTCGATGGCCTGCGCCTGGCCACGTACCGCGCCGCCAGCCGGGCCGACCAGGACGAGAGCTTTGCCCGCGAGGCCGCGCTCGCGCACACGCTCGCAAGTGAGCACGGCATGTCGATCGGATCCGACGGCGTCCAGCTCCTCGGCGGCCACGGCTACGTCAAGGAGCATCCGGTTGAGCGCTGGTACCGCGACCTGCGGGCGGCCCGCCTGATGGAAGGAGTGCTGCTCGTATGATCAACCTGGAAGTCCCGAAGAAGTTCGGGGTCCTGATCGGACAGGCGCACCAGATCGCGAACGAGGTGATGCGCCCGAACTCGCGCAAGTACGACCGCGCCGAGCACACCTATCCCAAGGAGCTCGACATGCTCGCCGCCGTGGTCAACGGCATGAACGACAGCGGCGGCTTGTCGGGAGCGGGAGCCGGCGGCGTCACGCGCGGCTCCGTCTCTGAGAATGGCTCCTTGCCAGGCCGGCACGGTACTCGTAACAGCTCGAATCTCGCCAGCGTGTTGAGCGTCGCCGAAGTGAGCTGGGGCGATGTCGGCCTGCTGCTCACGATGCCCGGCCAGGGTCTCGGCAACTCCGCGATCGCCGCGCTCGCCAACGAGGAACAGCTCGAGCGCTTCGGCGGCAAGTGGGCGGCGATGGCGATCACCGAGCCCGAGGCCGGCTCGGACTCCGCAGCGATCCGTACCAGCGCGACGCTCGACGGCGACGACTACGTCCTCAACGGCGAGAAGATCTTCGTCACCTCCGGTGAGCGAGCCGAGCTGATCGTGGTCTGGGCTTCGCTGGACCGTGACCGGGGGCGCGCCGCGATCAGATCGTTCGTCGTCGAGCGCGACAACCCCGGCCTCAAACTGGATCGCCTCGAGCACAAGCTCGGCATCCGCGCCTCCGACACGGCGAACTTCGTCCTCTCCGACTGCCGCGTCCCCAAGGAGAACCTGCTCGGCAGCCCCGAGATCCAGGCCACGCAGGGCTTTGCCGGCGTGATGCAGACGTTCGACAGCACGCGTCCGCTGGTCGCCGCGATGGCGCTGGGGATCGCCCGTGCCTGCCTGGAGGAGACGCGCGAGCGGCTGCGCGAGGCGGGGGTCGAGATCGACTACGACACGCCCGCGAGCGTGCAGAGCGCGGCCGCCGCCGAGTTCATCGGGATGGAGGCCGACTACGAGGCTGCGCGCCTGCTCACGCTCCAGGCCGCCTGGATGGCGGACAACGCCATGCCGAACTCGCTCCAAGCCTCGATGGCCAAGGCCAAGGCCGGCCGGACGGGAACCGACATCGCCCTTCGTTGCGTTGCACTCTGCGGCACTGACGGGTACGGCGAGGGCGAGCTGCTCGAGAAGTGGGCGCGCGACGCGAAGATCCTTGACATCTTCGAAGGCACGCAGCAGATCCAGCTGCTCGTGGTCGCGCGTCAGCTCCTGAGCAAGACCTCGGCCGAGCTCAAGTAGCCACGCCCGCGTCCGCGTCAGCGTCCGCGTCCGCGAACGCGCCTGCCTCCCGCCGGAGCACGTCCCACGCCCATTGCACATCGGCCTTGGTCGTGCGCATCTGGCCGACGGCGAGCCTGAGCACGTAACGCTCGTTCAGCATCGCGTGCGAGATGAAGATCTCGCCGCCCGCGTTAACCCGCTCGAGCAGCTCGCGATTGCGCTCGTCGGACCCCACGAGCCGGAAGCAGACCACCGAGAATGGCCGCGGGGCGCACAGCTCCCAGCCCGGCTCGGCCGCGACCCAGCCCTCGAACAGCTCGGCGAGCCGCACTCCCGAGCGGATGTGGGCCTGCAGGCCGCTGCGACCATGACATCGCAGCACCGCCCAGAGCTTGAGCGCGCGGAAGCGGCGACCGAGCGCGGGCCCGTACTCGCTCAGGCTCAGCCCGTCCTCGGCGTCAGGCGTACGCAGGTACTCGGGCACGAGGCTGAACGCGGCGCGGAAGTCGGCGGGGCGGTTCGTCCACAGCAGCGAGCAGTCGAACGGCGTCAGCATCCACTTGTGTGCGTTGACGACGAGCGAATCGGCCCGATCGACCCCCGCGAACGCCCATCGGTGCTCGGGACATACCATCGCCGCGCCGGCATACGCGGCGTCCACGTGCAGCCAGCTGCCGGTCCGCGCGCACGCATCGGCGACGGCGCTCACCGGATCGACTGATGTCGTCGCCGTGCTCCCGACGGTGGCCACGACGGCAGCGACGTCATCGAGATCCCCGAGCAGGTCTGCTCGCATCCGGAACTCCCCGTCGCACGGGATCCTCCGCAGCCGCATCCCGAGCATCCGCACCGCCTTCTCGACCGAGGAGTGGGCCTGCTCCGAGCACGCCACGACGTCGCGCCCGGTCGCCTCGCGCGCGGCGATGATCGCGGCCAGCGTCGATGTCGAGGCGCTGTCCTCGATGTGCCCGTGCCAGCCCGCGGGCAGACCCAGTAGCTGAGCGGTCCAGTCGAGGACAACCTCCTCGAGCTCGGTCGCGGCGGGCGCGGTGCGCCACAGTATCGCCACCGAGTTCAGCGTTGCAGCCAGCAGCTCCGCGAGGATCGCGGGCTCCGAGGCGCTGGTAGCGAAGTAGCCGAAGTAGCGCGGATGCTGCCAGTGGGTGACGCCCGGCAGCAGCAGGTCCTCGAGATCGCGGAGCACGGAGGAGAACGGCTCGCCCTCCTCGGGAGCCGCGACCGGGAGCGCGGCGCGGATTTCTCCCGGATTGACCTGCGCCAAGACCGGTAGATCGCCGACGCGATCGAGGTAGCCCGCCGCCCACTCGAGCGCCGCGATCCCGTCCGTGCGCAGATCGGGCATGTCCTGCGCTGTCGACTTGTCTGGCATCTCGAAATTTCCTCCTCGCCGCGGTCGTGGCGAGCCTCGCCGTCACGCTGAGACGGCGACGAACCAGCCACCGTCGTGCAGGATCTCGCCGCCGCCGAGCTCGTGGGCGAGCTCAGGCGCGGTGAAGAAGCGCTTATAGACCGTGTGCCGGGTGCCGTCGTTGAGCTCGCGCTCCTGCCATTGCTCCGCGGGGATGTTCGGGCGGCGCGCCGAGTCCACCACGATCGCCTCTCCCGCCACCCGCCGCGCCTCCGTCAGGAAGCTGGTTCGTTCGTCTGGGAGCAGGTGCCCGTAGAAGTGTCCCGTCAGGACTCGGCCGAATTCGTTGTCGGCGAACGGCAACGGCACGGCATCGGCCTGGAGCACGCGAACATGCGGCATCCGCGCGCTCGCTACCGCGACCATCGCACTGCTCTGGTCGATGGCCACCACGTCACCCTGCAGATGCTGCGTGAGGAAGCCGGTTCCGCAGGCGATGTCGAGGACGCGAGCCGGCGGAAGACTGCGGATCAGCTCGATCAGCTCGGCTACCTCGGCTAACCAGCCTGGCCGCTCGCGTCGCGCGAACAGCCCCGTCCCGAGCCACCAGTCGTCGTACTCCGCCGCCCGCTGCTGGTAGTACGCGCGCATGTGATTGTCGACGATCGGCATGGGCATGGCGGGGTTGGAGAGATTACCCGCGCGAGCGGTCTACGACGCGGGGCCGTCCGGCAATCGGCGTCGGCGTCGGCGTCCGGGGACCGTGGACCGGGAACCAGGGACCGGGGACCAGGGTTCGGNNCGTCCGGCGCCCCGTGGCATCGGTCCGGCGCGCTAACCAGCGACGCGAAACGCGATCCCCGCCCGCTGGAGGCGATCGAGCAGCGGCTGTCCCATCGCGGCTGCGGTCGTGAGCTGACCGGTCAGTTCCGGAAGCTCGTCGTGAATCAGGCAGAGCGCGGACTCGCCGAGCATCTTCGCGGTCTCGCCATAGCCGGGGTCGCCGCCGCTCACCTCGGTGACCACGCGCTGCCCGCCGCCCTCGCCGACGAACCGCACCCGAAACCAGGACCTCTCCCGCTGCTCGAGGGTCGGTCCCTCGCCTGGGCTGCGCAGCGAGAGCAGCAGCCGGCGCGTCGGCGGTAGCTGGGCGAGCGCGATCGCCGCGCCGGCGCCGCCCGCGAGTGCGGCGAGGTTCGCGAGCCGCTTCTGCACCAGGAAGTGCCCATAGGCGAAGTCCGGGCCGTAGCGGGGCAGGGCGCGCGCGGAGCGCAGGACGATCTGCGGATCGATCGTCGGGAGCGGCACGACCCAGCCGCCGGCGTCCGCGTCCCGATGCGGCCTGCCCACGATCCCCCTGGTCCGCCGGTCGCGCGGGCGGGGCTCGAGTCGGCGTCGGTCGGCAGCGCTGCGTGCGGCCTGGCGGAGCCGACCGAAGGCATTGATCGCCGTGCGGTAGGTCCCGCCCGAGATGGTCGCGCCGGTGCTGACGAATCCGTTCACGCTGAGCGGCGTGTCCTCCGGGAGATGCTGCACGGTAAAGAATGCCCCGAGGTCGTGGGGAATCGAGTCGAATCCGCAGCAGTGGATCAGTCTGGCGCCGCTGAGCTGCGCCTGGTCGTGGTAGCGCAGCCACATCAGATCGACGAACTCCGACTCACCTGTGAGGTCGACGTAGTCGGTACCCACCGCAGCGCACGCGGCAACGAGCGGCTCGCCGTAAACGATGTACGGACCGACCGTGCTGATCACGACCCGCGCCGACTCAGCTATGGCTCGCAAGGACGCGGGATCCTCGACGTCCGCGTGGAGCAGCGGCACCTCGCCATATGCGTCGTTGATCCCAAACAGCCGCGCCCGCACCGCCTCGAGCTTCTCGTGGTTGCGACCCGCGAGCGCGATCCGCGTGCCGGCGGGGGCCTTCCCCGCTAGGTACTCGGCGGCCAGACCGCCGGCGAACCCGGTCGCTCCGAAGAGGATGATGTCGTGCGCTGCACCGTTCGCGGTCCGTTGATCTCGCTTGACGATCAGTTGCTCCCCCTCACGATCGGTTGCTCCGTTGCGATCCGTTGATCCCTTGCGATCCGTTGATCCCTCTCGTCGCGGGCGAGCACTCTAGCGGGGCCATGCCGGATATCGTTGGCGGGACGCCAACAGGCGCATTCCGCGCCGCGAAATTCCTGGAGGCAATGCACATGAATGTTCTCGACGGCAAGGTCGCGATCGTCACCGGCTCCGCGCGCGGTATCGGCCGCGCGACGGCGGAGATCCTGTCCGCGCACGGGGCGAGAGTCCTGATCAACGACCTCGACGAGGACGTAGCCCAGCAGACCGCGAGCGAGATTGGCGGCGAGACGGTGGTCTTCGCGGGCGACCTCACCAAGGACGGCTTCTGCGACCAGCTCGTCCAGCGCGTCATCGACGAGTGGGGCCAGGTCGACATCCTGGTCAACAACGCCGGTTATACGCTCGACGCCCCAATCCACAAGATGAGCGATGAGTGGTTCCAGAGAATGCTCGACATCCACACGATCGTCCCGTTCCGCCTCTGCCGCGCGGTCGCGCCGTATATGCGCGACCCCGCCAAGAGGGAGCGCGAGGAGGGCCGCGAGGTGTTCCGGAAGATCGTCAACGTCTCCTCGATCTCCGGGACGATGGGCAACGCAACCCAGGCCAATTACTCCTCCGCCAAATCGGCGGTCCTCGGGTTGACTAAGACGCTCGCCAAGGAGTGGGGCCAATTCAAGATCAACGTCAACGCTGTCGCCTTCGGGTACATCGAGACCCGGCTGACCGCCTCCAAGGACGAGTCGAACGTGATGCAGATCGGCGGCGAAACGGTCCAGCTCGGGATCCCCGATCCGCTGCGCGGCCCGGCGACGATGCTGATCCCGCTTGGCCGGCCGGGGACTCCGCAAGAGGCCGCCGGCGGCGTCTTCTTCCTCTGCTCGCCGTGGTCGAACTTCGTCAGCGGCCAGGTGCTCAACGTCACCGGCGGGCAGTTCGTCGGGATGACGTCCTAGCCCTGACGGCCGGGATGGATTGACCACCGCCGGGCCCGCGTCGTTGCACTCGTCGGCGAGAAGCTGCCAGTCCGTTTCGGCACGCAGGAGTGCCCTATTGGCACTCTGCCAATTTTGCTAGCCTCCCGCCGGCGATGGCCTCGAACCCCGCGCCCCGCTGGCAGCGACTCGAGCACGACGAGCGCCGCCGTCAGATCCTGGTGGTTGCTCGCAGGCTGTTCTCTGAGCGTTCATACGCGGCGGTCTCGACATCGGACATCGCGCGCGAGGCCGGCGTCGCCCGGGGACTCCTACACCACTACTTCGGCACGAAGCGCGAGCTCTACCTCGAGGTCGTGCGCGCGCTGGTGCTGATGCCTTCGAACCCGGTGCCGTTGCAGAGCGGCGTCGGCGGACTCGAGGTCGTGATCAGCGAGAGCGTCGACCGATGGCTTGAGATGCTCGGACGCAACCGGGGGACGTGGCTCGCCGCGGTCGGCGCCCAGGGCCTGGGTCGCGACGTCGAGATCGAGGCGATCCTCGACGACGCCCGCGAGCAGGCCGTCAACCGGCTGATCGCGGCCGTGGAGCCCTATGGGGCAGCCGGCGCCTCCGACGAGCTCCGCGCCGTGGTCCGCGCGTACTCAGGCCTCGCCGAGGCGGCCAGCCTCGAGTGGCTGCATCGCGATCGACTCACGCGCGGGCAGGTCCACACGCTGCTCGTGAAGAGCTTCCTGAATTTGATCCGCGACGTTCTGCCCGCCGTCGAGGGTGTCGATGCGCGCAGCGCGAGAACACGCACGGCATGAGGTCGACGGCGGCGCGGGCGGCTACAGCGCCCTCGGCAGCGCGGCCGTCGTGACCAGCTACCGCGCGGCAGCGTGCTCGGGTGCTGACTGTGCAAGAGGTTCGCGGACACGCCCCAGGATCAGGTCCGCGGCGCGCTCGGCGACCATGATCGTC
>PMOY01000107.1 GCA_003165655.1 Solirubrobacterales bacterium | reverse complement strand
TGATCGAGGACGCGCTCGACATCGTCGAGCGCTCGACCGGTCGGGGTCCCGACATGGCGACGCTCCCGCTTGATCACGAACCGACGTACGAGATGCTCGCGCGCGGCGACTCGATCGGCGTGTTCCAGTTCGAGTCAGAGGGCATGCGCGAGGCGCTGAAGAAGGTCCGCCCGACCGAGTTCGACGACCTCGTCGCGCTCAACGCGCTGTATCGCCCGGGGGCGATGGACCAGATCCCGATCTATGCCAAGGGCAAGCACAATCCTCAGGCGATCTCCTATCCCGACGAGCGCCTGCGCGCGATCCTCGAGACGACCAAGGGCGTGATCCTCTACCAGGAGCAGGCGATGCAAATCGCCAAGGAGCTTGCCGGCTTCAGCGGTGCGCGCGCCGACGACCTGCGCAAGGCGATCGGCAAGAAGAAGCGCGAAGCGATGGCGCTCCTCAAGCCCGAGTTCGTCGCCGGCTGCCGCGAGTCGGGGACGAACGAGCAGGTGATCGAGTGGCTGTGGGCGACGAACGAGCGCAGCGCCGATTACTCGTTCAATCGCGCGCACGCCGCCTGCTACGGCCTGATCTCCTACCGGACCGCATGGTTGCGCGCCAACCATCCCGCCGAGTACATGGCGGCGCTCATCTCCTCGGTGATGGCGACGAAGGACAAGGTGCCGTTCTTCGTCGCTCAGGCTGAGCAGATGGGGATCGCGATCCTGCCCCCGGACGTCAATCTCTCAGACCACGAGTTCGTCGTCGTCGAGAAGAACATCCGGTTCGGGCTGGACGCGGTCAAGGGGGTCGGATTTCAGGCGGTCGAATCGATCAAGCGCGCCCGGGAGGACGGCGGGCCATTCGCGGACCTGTGGGACTTCTGCGCTCGCGTCGATAACCGTGCGGTCAACAAGAAGGCGATCGAGGCGCTGATCAAGTGCGGCGCATTCGGCTCTACCGGCGCGTCACGTAAGGGCATGCTCGCCGTGCTCGAACAGGCACAGGCCGCCGGTCAGAAGAGCCAGCAGGACGCGCTGATCGGTCAGGGCTCGATCTTCGATCTCGGCCCCGCGGCGGGCGATTCCTCGGGCCTGTCCGGGCAGGGCTTCGCGGCGCCGAGTCGCCCCCCGATCCCAGCCGAGGAGTTCGATCAGGCCAGCATGCTCGCGGCCGAGAAGGAATCAATCGGCCTGTTCATCTCTGAGCACCCACTCAAGCAGGTGGGGCCGGCGCTGCGTGCTCGTGTCGACTGCTCGCTCGCCGAGCTCGCCGAGCGCCGCGACGGCGACTGGGTCACCGTTGGCGGAATGATCACCCAGACGAAGAGGATCCGGACCAAGAAGGGCGACCCGATGATGTTCGCCACGCTCGACGACCTGGGGGAGGCGGTGGAGATGCTGGTGTTCGGAAAGCCGCTGGCGGCTGGGGAGGAGGCTCTGATCCCGGACTCGATCGTGATCGTCCGGGGCAAGGTCGACCACAAGGATCGCGACAAGATCTGTCTCCTTGCCCAGGACGTGAGTCGCTTCGAGCCCACGGCCGAGGAGATCGACGAGGCTCGGGATACCGTGGCGAGACCCGCGAGCTCGCCGCAAGCGTTGCGGCTCCGGCTCGACGCGGCGCGCCTCCCGGCGAGCGCGCTCGAGGAGCTCAAGGATCTGCTCGCGACCTTCCCGGGCGAGTCCGACGTCGTGATCGAGCTGCACACGTCCGGGGGGCGTCGCCACCTCAAGCTGGGGCCCGGCTTCCGCGTGGCGCCCAGCGTTGGGCTACGTGCGGAGCTCCACCAGTTGCTCGGCTCCGCGGCGCTCCACGAGTCCGCGGCGACCGCCTGAGCCCGCCCCATTCCCGCGACGCCCCGCCGGGCAGGACCACGCGCCCTGGTGGCGAAGGTGGACCGTGTGAGCAACGGCCCGACTCGGCCCACCGACCTCGCCGACTTCGTCCTCGACTTCCTCGGCTACCTCGAGCTCGAACGTGGTCTCTCCCGCAACACGCTCGACGCGTACCGCTCGGATCTCCTTCAGTACGGAGAGTTTCTCGCCCGGAGCGGGCTCGATCCGCTCGCCGTCGGGCACGCCGAGCTGGCCGCGTTCGTGTCCGAGCTGGCCGACGGCAGGGACGGACGGCGGCCCGTGGCGGCCGCGACGCTGCAACGCAAGGTCGCCTGCCTGCGCTCCTTCTACCGCCACCTGCGCCGCGAACAGCTGATCGAGCGTGATCCGACAGCCGAGCTCCGCGGGCCCCGCCGCAGCAAGCGCCTGCCGAAGGTTCTGTCGCGTGACGAGGTCCGTCACCTGCTCGAGCAGCCGCGCGGGTCCTCGCCCGCCGCGCTGAGGGACCGGGCGCTGCTCGAGACGATGTACGCGTGCGGGCTGCGGGCGTCGGAGGCGGTCGCGCTCGAGCTCTCGGACTGCGATCTCGAGGCCGGCATCTTGCGCGCACGTGGCAAGGGATCAAAGGAGCGGATCGTCCCGATCGGGACGAAGGCGGTCGAGGCGCTCAGCGCCTATGTGGAGCACGGTCGCCCTCGTCTGGCTGGGATTCGCGTCGAGCCCCACCTGTTCGTCAACCTCCGCGGCGTCGGGCTCTCCCGCCAGGGCCTCTACAAGATCGTGCAGCGACACGCGCGTACCGCAGGTCTGGAGAACCGAATGAGTCCGCATACGCTCAGGCACACGTTCGCCACGCACCTGCTTGCCGGTGGCTGTGATCTGCGCTCGCTGCAGGAGATGCTCGGCCACGCGGACATCGGCACGACACAGATCTACACGCACCTGTCGACCGATCGGCTGCGCGACGTGTACTTCGACGCTCATCCTCGAGCTCAGCTCGCGACGCCTGAGCCGGCCGGCCGTCGACATGCTCGGACCTGACCGTATCGCGCGCGTGCCAGCTGACAGAATCGCGCGATGCTGACGCGACGTCCGCTCGTCACGGCGCCGGCCGACGGTTCGCGTGTGAAGCGGATGCACCGCCGGGCGTTCGTCGTCGTGCTCGACGCGTGCGGCATCGGAGCGCTTCCCGACGCCGCGGGTTACGGAGACGCTGGGACGAACACACTCCTGCACCTCGGCGAGGCGGCCGGCGGGCTTGCGTTGCCGAGGCTCGAAGCTCTCGGCCTCGGCTCAATCGTGGCGCTGCCGGGGGTGGCGCCGGCGGCCGATCCGGCGCTCCACGGGCGCCTGCACGCGCTCGGATCGGGGAAGGACTCGACCGCCGGTCACTGGGAGCTGATGGGCGTGGTCTCGCCGACCGCGCTGCCGACGTATCCGGGCGGCTTCCCCCCCGAGGTGATCGAGCACATTCGCACCGCCGCCCGCCGCGACGTCATCTGCAACCGCCCTTACAACGGGATCGGCGCAATCGACGACTTCGGTACCGAGCATGTCGAGACCGGCGCGTTGATCGTCTACACGAGCCAGGATTCCGTGCTCCAGATCGCCGCGCACGTCGACGTCGCTGCGCCGGAGGAGCTGTACGACGTGTGTCGTCGCGTGCGAGCACAGATGTCGGGCGACCACGCGGTCGGACGCGTGATCGCGCGGCCCTTCGCGGGCGCACGCGGGGCGTTCGCCCGCACCGAGGGCCGGCGCGACTTCTCGCTGCCGCCGCCCACCCGCAGCTATCTCGAGGAGCTGGGTGCTGTCGGCGTTCCCGTCCACTCGGTCGGCAAGGTCGGCGAGCTCTTCTCGGGTATCGGGATCGACCTGCAGCATCCCGGCGCCACCAACGCCAGGGCGCTGGCCGAGACCACCGAGCTGATTCACTCGCTCGAGCACGGGCTCGTGTTCAC
>PMOY01000048.1 GCA_003165655.1 Solirubrobacterales bacterium | reverse complement strand
CTCGGTGAAATCGAACGGCTTGGGGAGGTAGTCGTCGGCGCCGAGACCGAGTCCCTGGACGCGGTCTTGGATCGTTCCCGACGCGGTGAGCATCAAGATGCGGCTCTCGCAGCCGCCGGCCACGAGGCGACGGCACACGTCATCGCCATGGACGCCCGGGAGATCGCGGTCCAGCACGATCACGTCGTAGCGGGTCAGAGCCACATGATCAAGGGCGTCTTGGCCGTCGAAAGCGACATCGACGGCCATCGCCTCGGCGCGCAGGACGGTCGCGACCGTCACCGCCAGCTTGGCGTGGTCCTCAGCAAGCAGAATTCTCATTGATCTCGCCTTTGGGTGCCCGGAACTGAGGTCGAGTCCGGGGAATCGGATTCCCGGCCGGGACCTGGGTCGCTGGCCTGCCGTCCAGTATGGCTGGACGGCGGTTACCGCCCGGTGACAGCGGCACCGAGCGGTAACCACTGGTCGCGTAGAACAACTGGCGACATGACCCCACGCGCCAAGGAGCACGACGATATGCAGACCCGCGTCGCAATCGAGGAGATCGAAGCTCTGGCCTCGACGAGCGCCCGTCGTCGCGGCCTGCGGGGGCTCATCGAGCCCAGTGGCAAAACGCCCAGCCAGGCATGCCAACCGAAGCTCCACGTGACCAGCCGCGAATCATGACCAATATCACCGCACACACAGCGGAGATCACAGGCGGGTCAACTGCCGACAGCGGGAGACAACCACGTCACCCGCGGCGACGCTGGCTTGTCGCTCTCGCAGGGATCGTGGCTGTGGCTGCCGTCGTTCTGGCGGTAACCGACCCGTTCCACGACAACAATCCCGCGAAGACGAGCGTAAGCCATAACGGCTATCCGACGTCGATCACTACCGTGGCCGAGGGAGCATTGTCCTCTCAGATCAGCGCCGATGGCACGCTGGAGTACACGACGTCCGCCGGCACGGACTACAGCCTCGTGAATCAGGCGTCGGGAACGTTCACGAAGTTGCCGCGGGCGGGTGCGGTGTTCTCCTGCGGACGGGTGCTCTACCGCGTCTCCAACGAGCCTGTGATCCTGCTCTACGGCGACACGCCCGTGTACCGGTCGCTGTCTGAGGGCGACACCGGTCCTGACGTGCGTGAGCTGAACCGCAACCTCGTCGCGCTCGGGTATGCCACGAGCACAGAGCTCGATCCGGACTCGGACTATTTCAGTTATGAGACGGCGTATGCGCTTGAGCTGTTGCAGTACAAGCTCGGTGAGGAGGAGACCGGGTCGCTGAACGAGGGCCAGGCGGTGTTCCTGCCCGGCCAGCTCCGGATCGCGTCCGTGAGCGCGACGCTCGGGACCAGTGCCGGCCCGGGCTCGCCGATCATGCAGGCGACTTCAACTAACCGTCAAGTGGTCGTCGAGCTGGACGCCTCCGAGCAGACCGAGGTCAACGTCGGCGACCAGGTGCAGATCACGCTTCCCGACGGCAATAACACGCCCGGCGTGGTCAGCAGCATCGGTACGGTCGCCACCTCGGGGTCCTCAGGAGCGACGTTGCCGCTCTACATCACCCTCGATCACCCGAAGGCCGCCAGCAGCCTGGATCAGGCGCCGGTGACGCTGGAGATCACGACCGCCGCGGTCAAGCACGCGCTGATCGTGCCGATCGACGCGCTGCTCGCCCTGTCGGGCGGCGGCTACGCAGTCGAGACCGTCAACGCGCAAGGTGTCCACAAGCTGGTCGCGGTGTCGTTGGGGACGTTCGATGACGCTGCCGGGACCGTGCAGGTGACCGGCGATTTGCGGCCGGGGGAGCGGATCGTGGTGCCCAACGTATGAGCCCCGAGCACAGATACCTCGCAACGACGCCCGTCGCAGACACAGGCCGACGCAGCGGCGACGGTGCTCGGGCGGGTGGGGGCGGCGCCCTCCCGCCGGTGCTGGAGTTGTACGAGGTCACCAAGACCTACGGGTCCGAGCCGCCGGTTCCCGCCTTGCGTGGCGTCACCCTGACCGTCGATCAGGGTGAGCTGGTGGGGATCGTCGGACCGTCCGGGTCGGGCAAGACGACCTTGCTGCATATCGTTGGCACGCTGGAGCGTCCGACCAGCGGTACCGTGCGGATCGACGGGATCGACATCGCCGGCCTAGATGATCGTCAGCTCGCGGCGCTGCGGGCACGCAGCATCGGGTTCGTGTTCCAGCAGTTCTTCCTCGCCGAGCACCAGACAGCGCTCGAGAACGTCGCCGACGGGCTGCTTTACGCCGGGGTTGAGGTTCGCGAGCGGCGTGAGCGGGCCGCCGGCGCGCTGCAAGCGGTCGGGCTCGCGCATCGGGATCGTTTTCGGCCGGGAAAGATGTCAGGCGGGGAGCGTCAGCGCGTCGCGATCGCACGCGCGCTCGTCGGAGCACCGGCGATCCTGCTTGCGGACGAGCCGACGGGCAACCTGGACACCCATACCGGTGAGCAGATCCTCGAGCTCTTGGAAGAGCTCAACGCGCAGGGCGCGACGATCATCGTGATCACCCACGATCAGGAGCTCGCTGCCCATCTACACCGCCAAGTCCACATGCGCGACGGGCTGATCGTCTCCGACACCACCAGCGCACCACAGCCAGCCGCCGCAGGAGGCAGAACTGAGGTTGACCTATGAGCGCGACTACTCAACTGATCCCCGCACGCCTGCGGTCCGGTGACATGGCCCGCGTCGCGAGCGTCGGCCTCAGGACCCGGCGGCTCAGGGCGGCGCTGTCGGCGTTGGGGATCGCGATCGGGGTCGCCGCGATCGTCGCCGTACTCGGGTTGTCCTCATCCTCACAAGCCGGACTGTTGGCCGAGATCGACCAGCTCGGCACCAACCTACTGGTCGTCAGCAATGGCCAGACATTCACCGGCCAGGCTGCGACCCTGCCGCTCAGCGCCCCGGCGATGATCGGACGGATCACCCCCGTCACCAGGGTCGCCGACACCGGCGAAGTATCGCCCGCAAACGTCTTCCGCAGCCCGCTGATCCCGTCGATCGACACCGGTGGCCTCACTGTTGACGCCGCCAGCCTGGACCTGCTGCCGGCGGTCGGCACCAGCGTCGCGCAAGGTTCGTATCTGAACGCTGCGACCGCCATCGAGCCAGCCGTCGTGTTGGGGGCTGCGGCCGCGCAGCGCCTCGGCATCGACCGCGTCTACCGCGACGAGCGGGTCTGGCTTGGCGGGATGTGGTTCTACGTGATCGGCATCCTCAAACCGGCCGTGCTCGCCCCAAACATCGACTCAAGCGCACTGATCGGCTACGCGGCCGCCAAGCGCTATGTCGACTACACGAGCACCGCCGCCAACGGCAAAACGACGGACGGTCCGCCGACCACGATCTACGTACGCGCGCAGAACAGCCAGGTCAACGCTGTGGACTCCGTCCTCGGCGACACGGCCGACCCCGAAAACCCCAGCTATGTTGACGTCAGCCAACCCTCGGCAGCGCTCACGGCCCGCGCCGACGCTCAAGGCGCGTTCAACGGCCTGTTCCTCGGCCTCGGCGCCGTCGCACTGTTGGTCGGCGCCGTCGGGGTGGCGAACATCATGATCATCTCAGTGTTGGAGCGGCGCTCGGAGATCGGCCTACGGCGCGCACTCGGCGCGACCCGCGGCCAGATCCGCGCCCAGTTCCTCTCGGAGGCGATCCTACTCGCGCTGCTAGGTGGGGCAGTCGGCGTGGCGATCGGCGCGCTCGCCACCGCCGTCTACGCCCACACCAAGCACTGGGCTGTCGTGATACCGACCGAAGCCTGGGCCGGCGGAATCGCCTCAGCGATCCTGATCGGCGCGATCGCCGGACTGCTGCCCGCGATCCGCGCCGCCCGCCTGTCACCAACCGACGCGCTGAGAACCGTATGACCGACGACCGCACAGCCATCACAGCGGTCGATCCGCCCTTAGCTCCTCGAGGCGTCAGGAGGCCGTCGCTCGCCCACGATCAGCCGTCCTCCAACCGATTGGACGAGACGCCGCAATCCTGCTTCGTGGTGGCGGCGAGCACGCCGCCGGCGAGGTTGCGTCCATTTGCCGCTGTAAATTCGCTCGCGGTTCAGGTTCCCGTGCTTGAGTTTAGGCGGCTGTGACCTCCTCGTCGATGGTGTCGGGGTCGGCTTGTTGGTACTTGATTCGGTAGAGGTGTTGGCGGTCGACGTCGGTGAACGTTGCGCCGTTGCTGGCGTGGCTGAANNAGGTCGAGCACCGCCCAGACGAGTGATAGGCAGCTGGTCTCGCCGGGGAAGCGGCCCATCACCTTCGTGCGGCGACGGACCTCGCCGAGCGATCTCTCGAGGAGATTCGTTGACCGCCACCGTTCGCGGTGTCTGAGCGGATAGCGCAAGTGCACGAGGAGCGCGTCGAGGTCCTCTGAGAGGCAGCGGGCGGCCGACTCGTAGCCGGCGTGCTCGAGTTCTGAGATCAGGACCTGGAGGCGGAGCTTGCCGTCCTTGACCGAGGTCGCGTCGGTGAGCGCTGACCAGTAGTTGAAGCGGATCCGGTTCTGCTCTGACTTGGGCAGCTTCGCCAGTAGGTTTCTGAGGCGGTGGACCGCGCAGTGCTGGCGGTCAGCGCGCGGCCAGATCTCCTCGACCGCGCTGATCAGCCCAGGCGCGCCATCGGCCACGACCAGGCGTGGCGCCGGTAGCCCGCGGGCGATCAGGTCGCGGCCGAGCTCGAGCCAGTCCTCCTTCCCCTCCCGCGCCCCAAGAGACACGGACACCAGCGCTCTTTCGCCGTTCTCGGTGATTCCCCAGGCGCAGATCACCCCTCCTTCGGGCCGCTCGGGCGGACCACTCCGGCTCCTTCTCGTGTCAGGTCGATTGGCGCCCGGCGAAGCGTGGAAGCAATCGCCCCAGAATTGTCTTCCTCGGCGCAGCCCCCAGTCAAGTCGGGCTGCTCGACCTGACTCCCGCTGAGTGCGAGCAGCGGCGCCGACCGGGGCGCCGACAGCGGGCTCGCCGGTTGAGCATTCGCCGACGCAAGCCGGCGCCCGCCGCGCCAGCGGACGATGCCCTCGCCACGATGATGATCACGCCCTTGACGCATGCCCGAGTTGGCGCTGGATGGTCGGCAGCGGGATCCCTTCGTGGCCATCTCGATCGCGTGTGCGTGGCGGAGCTGGTGTGACGCGAACCGACGCCTCACTCTCGCTGCGGCGGCGGTCCGGCCCAGCTGGCGGCGCGCGGATGCCGGCTCCCAGTGGTGCGCGGCGGTGGGGCCGTGGATCACTCAGAACAATGGGCCGTCGAAGTTGAGCAACACGTCCTAAGACCTCGCTAGCGGCGCCCGGCACCGTCGCAGTACGCAACGCTGAGCGAACGCCGGCCGGGACCAGGAGGAGCGTGTTGGAGCCCGTTGGTCCGGGGGAACGTTTCGCCGTCGGTGTTGTCAGAGGGCTCGATACGGATGATCCGGGGAAGCGATGCCCGGATCTTGGCGCGAGCCCGACCAGCCCTGAGAAGGCGGTCGGTCTCGCAACCCTGGGCGGCTCAGCGCTCAGCGAACTGAATACTAAGGGACGCCAGTCCGCCTAGTGCAGTCTTTACCTTCGCCTGCTGGACTTCAAGCGCCAGGCTGGGCTGAGCCCCAGGGTCGCGGGGCGCGCCGCCGCGGCGGCGCCGCCGGGCCACGGCACGAGCGCGACGGCAAATGAAGTTGCCCCCTTTGGACTAGACCTGGCTTGCTGCTGCGTGCCGCTTGACCGCGAGTGTCTCTAGGGATCATGAGGGCGACCGCGTCCTCGGCTCAAAGCTGCCGCGCGTGCGCGCATGAGCGGTGGACCAGAGTTCCCCTTCGCATGGCGTGCACAGCATCTGGGCGGCGAAGCGCCCAAGTTCAACGACCGGAGCGTGTTCGTGGACTTGACGTGCGAAGTAGCGTACGCATTGGAGGGCATCCATCGTGATGTCCGCCCGGCAGCGGGCAGGCAGCGCAACGTGACTTCCGAGATTCAGCGAATCCGGAGGTCGGACATGTTCCAGACGCTGGCCGTGACTGGCTCCGCCGCGAGTCGTAGCGAAGAGCCCCAGGGGTTTGGCTGCTCGTGCCGACCTAGCGACGGGTCCTCGCGTTCATGAGCGCGAACCAGACCGACCCCGGTGTCGCGTGCGAGCCGTTCTTTCTCGACACTGCTCCGCTCGTGGCGGCGGCCGAGACGGATGGGCTGACCGGGACGCGCGCGCGCGACGGCCTGGAGGATTTTGATCACGAGATCGCTCGTGCCCGCAGAGCGATGGGCCTCCTCGTAATCGCCTATGTCGATGTCGTTGGCCTGAAGGCGGTCAACGACGCGCACGGTCATGGAGCTGGGGACGCGCTGCTCCAGCGCGCAGTGAAGGCAATCCGTGCTCGTCGCCGCTCCTATGACTTGATCGTTCGCATCGGCGGCGACGAGTTCTGTGCATGATGTCCGGCGCGACGATCACGGATGCCCGTGAGCGCTTCGCTGCGATCCAAATCGCGCTCGCGGCCGACCCCGATCGGTGCGAGATCAAGGTCGGATTCGCCTCGCTCACGGCAGAGGACAGCGCCGCCGAGCTGATCAAACGCGCCGACGCCGAGCTGCCCACCACGAGCCGGCGCTAATGGACGAGACGCGGGTTCTATCAGGGTCGCCCGACCACCAACCATGACAACCGACCTCGTAAGCGCTGCTCGATGTCCACCGCCTCGTCCATACGACCGAGGTCGCGCTTCGGACGCGAGGGCCTACCACAGGAGAGGGAGGCATGATGCTGACCGATGAGCATCACACGGTAAACACGATGATCGACCAAGGTGAGCCTTTCGGTCAGATCGAGGACTACATCAACAGTCTGCTGCTCCGCAGCGAGCAGCTGGGCGCTCTGTGGCTGCTCGCGTGGGCAGGAGCAACCGACTCTGCCACCCGCCGACAGGTCGTGAGCGAAACCCTCACCTCGGCCGCCCAGCCGACCCCGGGCGACCCCAGGCTCTGCGCGTCATCTAACCCGCCGACCGATCGGCGGACCCGACGAAGCTAGCGCCGGCATCTCCACTTCCCGCCTCCTCTGCCCAGGACCAGCAGCCGGAGAGCTCGCGCACCTTCCTTTGGTTTGACCCCCGAGACCGGAAGCCGAGCGCCAACGCCGGCGCGTCCCCTGGGTTTCACGCCGATAGCGGGAGTGGGTGAAATGCACGCACAGCCTGCAGACAGCAACGCACCGTTGAAGGGCGGGATCCTGCTCGCTGCGATCTCGACGAGCATCGTCGGGATCGTCCGCGAGTACTACGGTCGCGGCCCGATGAAGGCCAAGACCTACGTGATGGACGACATCATTACTGTCGTTCTGCGTGGAAGCGGCTTCACGCCGCTAGAGAGGACGATCATGGACAGCGGCGAGCCCAACCGTGTGATCACGATGCGCCACGAATTCCAGCGCATCATGACCAAGCGCTACGTGTGCACCATCGAACAGCTCACGAGCCGCAGAGTCCTCGCCTTCCTCGGTCAGACCCATGTCGATCCGGACATCACGATGGAGATCTTCGTGATGGACCGTCCACCCGAAGGCTTCGGTGCCGCCGAGACCACCGACCCGGGCAACTAAGTCGTGAACCTTCGGCGGCGGCTATCGGTTTCGCTTCGTCTCATACAGGGCTTTGTCTCCGCGCTCGGTGAGCTGCTGGAGCGTGTCCGATGGGTAGAGCGGCGCAAAGCCGACGCTGATCGATGCGGTCGGGTGGGTGTGCTGGATCGTGGCTTGTATCGCTTGGAATCGCCGGCGAGCGTCGTGTGGCGTGCAGTCACCCAGCGCGCACACGAACTCGTCACCCCCGACTCGGACGATCGGGTCATAAGAGCGAAGGTGCGTCTGGATCGCACCGACCACTTCTTGCAGCAGCACATCGCCTGCGGCATGGCCCTTGCTGTCGTTGAGCTGTTTGAGCTCATCAACGTCGACGAACGCGATCACAAGGAGTCCGGTGCCGTGCCGTGCTCGGTTGATCTCACGCTCGAGCGCGACCATTCCGAGCTCGCGGCCCAAAGCGCCGGTGAGCGGATCGAGCTGTGCATTCCCCAGCGCCTCTTTCGAGAGCTCGCGATCTCGCGCGGCCGCCGCGCGGTCTGCCGCGGCGTCGTTCCGGTCGACCGCCGCGCGAGCTCGTTCGGCGGCTGCGCGGGCACGCACATCCGCCGCATGGTCCCGCGCGGTTTCGGCGGAAGAGCGAGGAACGCCGCTGTCGCGGTCCAATCGTGCGGCTGCGAGGTCGCGTTGCGCGGCGGCGCGATCACGCGCGGCGGCGCTGAGATCGCGCAGGTGTGCACTCTCATCACGCCACGCGGCGTTCGCCAGACGCTCGCGCGCGGTCTGCGCCCGCGCCCGGGCCGTCTGAATCCGCTCGAGCGTGCCCTCGATGCGATCGGCACGCGAGGCTTCATAGAGGCTGTTGACGTCGAGAGCGGGATGACCCGCATGCTCGCGGTCGGCGACGACCTGGTCTCGGTCTGAGCTGCGCTGGTCGGCGTCCGCTTGGGCCCTGTCGCGATCAGATGCCGACTGATCACGCTCAGAAGCCGACTGATCACTCTCCGAACCCGTCTCGTCGGCCTCAGAATTCGTCTGATCGAGATCGGCGATCGTCTGCTCATCAGCGACCTGCACGGCTCGGGCTCCGAGCGGCGCGAGCCCTCCAGCGACTCCGCCGTTCCGCGGCGCTGAGGCGGTCATCTGCTCTATGTCGGCGCGGTGGCCGATGGCCTTGAATTGAATCGAGGAGCGAACGCAGCGCCTAGACGCATGTCGCTCTCTCCCGCGGCGCCCGCCAGATAGCTGAACAACGCGTCGTCGCTGAGACTGTCAAAGTCATCGCTCACGGAACCAAAAGCACCCCCCTCCGCGGTTTTTCAGTCACGCCAGTTCTCGGTAGCCGGCGACATGATCACGTTCTTAGACTCATGCGCAGCCCGAGAGGAAACCGCGAAATTGTGGCGGAGGACGCATTGTCGGGCGCCCCTGGGGTTGGTCGGGTGGGACCCTTGACTACCAGGCTGGGTTGACGGTGTCGCTTCCCGTAGCAGCGTAGATCAGGTTCTCGTCCTTCGATCTTGACGTCGTGTGTCGCGAGCTGCGATTAGTTCTCTGTCGGCGCGGTCGATGAGGTCCGTCGGTGAGTCGCCCTGGGCGAGTTGCGCGAACCCAACGGTGATCGATCCGTCGTCGGGCGTGAGGCTGAGCTGTGCCGTGATCTGGTCAAACCGCTCTCGCATGGTCTCGATCGCGGTGTCGGAGACAGTGCACACGAATTCGTCCCCGCCAAGACGGACGACCGGCTCGTAGGAGCGAAGGTGCGTCTGCAGCACAGCGACGATGTGTTTCAGCATCAGGTCTCCGGCGTGATGACCTTTGGAGTCGTTGGTCGCCTTGAGGTTGTCGACATCCACGTAAACCGCGACTAGCCGTCCGTTGCTTCGGTGCGCTCGGTCGATATCGCGCTGCATGTCCGCGAGTCCCGGAGCGCGCCGCCGCGCGCCGGTCAGCGTGTCGACCTCGTTCGCCTCGCGCTCCGCCGTCGCCTGAGCGCGGTCCTCGGCGGCCAGCTCGCGATCCGCAGCCGCCAGCGCTCGGTCGCTGGCGGCTCGATCGCGGTCTCCGCCGGCATCGACTCGGTGCATCGCTGATCGGGCACGATCAGACGCCGCGCGCTGTCGGTCACGCGCTGCTCGCAGCGCCGATCTGCCCACCGCCTGTCGACGCTTCGTCCCGTCGAACGAGGTCAGCGAAGCGATCTCAGCATCCCACCCGTCATCCTCGAGATCGCGGGCCTCGGCCGCCCGATCACGCGCCAGCGCCGAAAGATCACGCTCGTGTGCAGTCACATCCCTCGCGCTCGCCGTGGTGTGCCGCTCAGTTGAAGTCATGCGCCGCGACTGAGTCGTGCGTTCGCGAGCCTCGCGGCTGCTGTCATAAGTGCCACGGTCAACGCCGTGGGCGAGATCGCGGTCACTAGCCGCCTGGTCGCTGTCGGCCGCTAGTTGATCGAGGTCGGACGCGCCCTGATCTTGGTCAGAGCTGGTCTGGTCGCCGTCGGAATGCGTCTGGTCGCCATCGGCATGCGTCTGGTCGTTGTCCGCCCTGGACTGGTCCAGCCCAGAGCGCGTCCGAACGTCTTCGGATTCTGGCTGGCTGGGGACCATCAGATCCCCTTTCCTGCTCACGCCCCTAGTCAATTTGACCAGAGCGCAGGCAATAGAAGGAATGCACCGGCCCTGCAGCACAACCAGCCGTTCCCGAACTAGCCACGTCGCATACGCCGCCGCGCGAATTCCCGTTCGGGCCGAGGGTCCTGACCGCAGGGCCAGCCCACCATTCGACAGTACTCCTCACGGCGCAACATATGTGAGCGGATCTAAGCTTTGACGAAATATCGATCGACAGAGACAACGAGGGGCCCTTTTCGGCCGCTCTGCTGATCTTGACCAATCCCTTGCGCGTGGACGCCGACACCCAGCGTCGCTGACTGGGTTCCGCTGAGTTCCGTAGCGTCGCGAAAGCGGACTCACACGCCCGGCGGCGGTCCCGTCCCCGCTCCTCTCAGAAGGCGCGACCACCTGGAGCGCTAGCCGCGCCCAGCCCGGATGCAAGCACCGGCACGGAAGCGAGGGTGTCGCTGTCATGACGACACTCCCCGCGTTGGTGCGAGGCGCGCGTCTCACCCGGGGAACGATCAGGGGACGCCCGGACCGGGCCCCTGCACGTCGCCACCCGCATCTGGAGCGAAATGGCGGGTCGTCCGAGCTGGAGGTCGGATACTTTCCCGACGGTCTGCGACTGGTTGACTAGGATCGGCCGGTGATGCCAAGCGGGAGCTTCTTCGCTTCGCTCGCGGGCGAGCAGATCGGTGGACCCCGGGCCGACTTCGTGATCGTCGAGTGGACTGACTCGGGCGAGTCCGGCCACGAGTGGATCGCACCGCTGCATGTCCATCACGTCGACGATGAGGCATGGTACGTACTTGAGGGGATGCTGCGGTTCCGGATCGACGACGAGATACGCGAGGTCGGACCTCACAGCGCCGTCGCGGCGTCGAAGGGAACGCCGCACGCGTTTGGCAACGCAGGGCACGGCCAGGCCGCTCGGTACCTGGTTGTGATGACGCCGAAGATCCGGGCTCTCGTTCAGGCGCTTCATGAGCCCGGAGACCGCGACTACGGGGAGATTTTCCGCGCCCACGATTCCGAGCTGCTCGGTTGACCGAGCAACCTGGTTTGCCCGCAGAACGCAGGTCTACATTGCCGGCCGCCAGCGGACCGCGGAGCGCCGGCGGCGGCCCTTCACCGGACCCTGGCATCGAGCTCGCCTAACCTCTCACAGAGCAAGGTTGAGCGGACGGTGCGTCACGAACGCTGAAGGAGGAGTTCTGGCGCTCCGGCCTGCTTATGCTTGTTGTGCTCGTGCATCGGCCAAGATGGCTGCTTGGAGACACGTGAGCGATCGATGTCGGTGACCAAGCGCTGACGTTGGTGCTCCGGCACGATTCAGGATGGTGGTAGTGCTCATCACCCCGGCGGGATGGGTCCCAGCAAGCGGCACGCCCGGCTTTCCGCACTTCCTGGCCGCCCGCTGGAACGCGGGTGAGCCCGGATTGATATTGCTGTTGAACTCGAGGTCGATCGATCCGTCGATGAGCTTAGGATCCGAGCCCGGAATCAGATCCCCGAAAGGACCCGCTTCGAAGGCGGGCTGCTGCGGGCTGGCGAGCGTGATCGGCCGTCGATCATCGGCGTGAGCGCGGTCCCGTCACAGAGCATATTGCGATTATCGACTTGCCGGAGGAGCTGTCCGGTGACCAAGGTTGGGCGGACAGGTGAGACGGGGGAGTCGCCGTCGGATCCAGGTCAGCCCATCCGCAGCTTGCGTCGATCAGCCGGCGATGTGGCTGGTGAGTGGGTCAGGCCGGGCGGTAGCTTGATCGCGATGTCAGACGCCTCGCGGGAGACCGAGCTCGCTGCCCGTGCGTTGGCCTGGACCCGGCGACCGCAAGAGCTAATCTGCGACCGGATCGAGTCGTGGGAGCACGGGACCGTCTACCGCATGAGCCGGTATCCCACCTACTTCGATTTCAACACGGTCCGTGTCCGGGATGACCCGAGAATGAGGGTCGAGGCGCTGATCGCCCTCGCAGACCAGGCGTTGGAAGGGCTCGAGCACCGGCGCATCGACTTTGACTCCGCGGTGGTCGCCGAGCCGCTGCGCGGCGAGTTCCGTGCCCGCGGGCTCAAGAGCACACGGCTTGTCTGGATGCGGTTTGAGGGCCCCAAGCCCGAGCGAGCCGAGATCCCCGTCAACGAGGTCTCCTACGACACGGTCAACGATCTACGGATCGCGTGGCATCAGGAGGACTTCCCTGGGCGAGACGACTCCGAACTCCACACCCACCGGCGCGAGGTGCGCCTCGCGCTCGGCACCCGAACGCTGACGGTCAGCGACAACGCGCGCCCGGTCGCGTTCGCCTCCCTTGACCTCGGTGATGACGAGACCGAGATCGGAGCTCTCTACGTCCTGCCTGAGTACCGCGGCCAGGGTCGCGGAACCGCGCTGACGCAGACCGCGATCGCCGCGGCCGGTGACGTTGAGCATCTCTGGATCTGCGCGGACGACGAGGACCGACCGAAGCAGCTCTACGCCCGCCTCGGCTTCCGACCGGTCCTGACCACCACCGAGTACCTGCGGCTTCCCTAGCCCAACGGGAACCGGCCACCGGCCACCGGCCACAGCCAGAGCAGCCGCGCGGCGACCTCCGCGGAGAGGTCCCCGAGGATCTCACCGACCAACGGCTATCGAACGCGCGCTGGGCGGGCCGGTGCTGCTTCTCGATCCAAGCAGGAGGCTCTGGCCAGATTGCCGACCTGATCCGGGCCAGTACCGCGGCGAATCCTAGGCGGCGCGTTCGCTTGAGCGAGATGACTGCAATCACCGATTGGTGGCCGTGAGCGCAGACGACCCTCGTAATGACTCCGGGACTGCGTCGCGCGTCGCGCGCCAGGTTTATTCCGAGGCGATGCGTAACTCGGCTCGAGAGGTGACGCCGAGTTTGGGGAAGGTCCGGTAGAGATGCGAGCTGATGGTGCGGTGAGAGAGGTAGAGCATCTGTCCGATCTCCCGGTTGGTCAGTCCCGTGGCGGCCATTTGTGCGATCTGGAGCTCTTGTGCTGTGAGCTCATCTCTGGCCCGTGGGGTTCGGCGCCGGGTCGTCTCGCCGGTCGCTCGCAACTGCTGTCGTGCGCGGTTAGCCCAGGGGGTCGTCCCGAGGGCATCGAACGTCTCGTATGCGCCGCGGAGTGGTGCACGGGCGGCTGCTTCGTGTTTTTGCTGGCGAAGCCACTCGCCATGCGCGAGCTGAGTGCGCGCTCGCAGGAACGGCCACACTCCCAGGGAGCTCGCGGCTGCTTGAAACATCCCTTCAGCGTTGGCGTCGCTTGCGAGCAGCGGTCGCACATAGCAAAGGGCGGCATGAAGGGCTGAGGCCGGGGTCTTGGCGGCGATGACTTCGAGGTCCGCCACGAGTGGCCGAGCCGCGTCGGTCTGACCGCTGCGAGCCGCCGCGTCCATGAGGTCTGCGACGGTGAAGCACCGTATGAAGGAGTGGTGTGCTGGGTCGGCGGGGTTGTGAATCCGGCGCAGGTGTTCGAAGGCCTCGCCGTAGCGTCCGTTCGCGACGGCGGCAAGCCCGCGAGCGTGTTGAACCATCGCGAGTAGGGCGCGAGCGCCCCGCGCGATGCCGAACTCCTCGGCCTCGGCAGCGTGGGTCTCCGCGCCGGTCAGATCGCCCCGCAGCGCAGCCAGCATTGCCTGGATCGCTCGTGCGGTGAACTGGATCGTGGGCTGCGTGGTTTCACGGGCTAATTGCTCGGCCTCCTGCGCAATCGGAATTCCGGTGCTCAGGTCGGCCCGTTGTACGCTGCTCCACGCCTGCTGGGTCAAGGCCCTGGCCAGCAGTCCCAGCCGTCCCTGAGTCCGCAGGCCCGAGACTGCCGTCGCCAACAGCCCCGCCGAGGCGTCAAAGCCTCCGACAGCGTTCGCCGCGGTCCCGGCGACACGCGCTATGTCTGCGTCCAAGGCGTCGGTGTGGATAAGGGCCGCGATCCGCTCCATCACGACCGCGCCGCGGGCGACCGGGGCGGCGAAGGCGAGGACCGCCAGAAGGCGGGGATTGTGCTCGTCAGCCCGGGTCCGTTCCGCGGCATCGACGATACGCTCGCCGACTGGTTGACCTGGGTCGGTCCACCAGGATTGGATCGCCGCACTCCACAGGATTTTCAACGCAAGTTCGCTGTCGCCGAGCTGAGTCAGGTTGTCGGCTGCGTCGACCATTGGTTGGAATCGGTCGGCTCCGCCCGTGTGCTGGCCGTCGAACACCCCTCGTAACCAACCTAGGTGCGATCGGTCCCGCAGGCCTAGCTCAAGCGGTTCGGCGTCGGTGACAAGTTTGCTCACCAAGTCTTGGTGGCCGAGCTCGAAGCCCAGCTCTGCGGCGCGCAGTAGCCGCTGACCGCGGTGCGTGACGCTGTCGCTCAGCTCAGCTGCGCGCTGGAGCCCGGCCATGGCCACAGCGCTGGCGCCACGGTCCAATGCCCGCTGTGCGGCTGCGTCGAGCTCGATGGCGATTGGATCGTTGGGCCCGATGACTGATGCTGCGCGGTGCCATACTCGCCGCTCTGGTTGCTCGACGAGGACGTCGGCAAGCGCTGCGTGGGCGGCGTGGCGCTGGGAGATGCTCGCTTGCCGGGGGATCGCTGCTCGCATCAACGGGTGGCGGAACCTGATTTCGGTCTCATCCAGGTCCGCGAGCCGGGCCGCGTCAGCCGGCACCAGGATCTCAAGCGTCACGGTATGGCCCGTGAGGAGCGTGGTCGCGGCCAGCACCTCGCTGATCGATGGGCCGTCGTTGAGTGCGGCCACGAGGAGCGCCGTGCGCGTGGCGGCAGGCATATCCAACGTCCGTGACGCGAATGCGCGCTCAAGCCGGGTCGTTAGCGGGAGCCACGCTGGCAGTCGTGCGTGCGCACGGAGATGCCCGAAGGCGGCCGGCAATTCCGCCAGCGCGAGCGGATTTCCACGAGCTTCGTCCAGGACCCGTCGACGTAGGGCCGGCGGCAGGTCCGGGTTGTTGCGGTCAACCAGGGCAGCCGCTGCGGTCGGGTCGAGCGCCTTGAGGTGCAGGCCAGAGAGCCCAGGCTCGTCGAGCGGGCTGTGGAAGCCATCGCGGATAGCGGCGACCAGGAGGATCGGTTCGTATCGCAGACGCCGCGCGATGAACGCCAGAAGGTCGGCGGTGGACCGATCGAGCCAGTGGGCATCCTCGGCGACCACGAGCACCGGGGCGTTCGCCGCCGCATCGGAGAGCAAGTCCAGCGCGGCGAGCGCTGTCAGGAAGAGGTCCGGGGCAGCCGCATCGGCCCTTCCGACGGCAGCGAGAATCGCGGTGCGCTGCGGACCGGCCAGGTCGTCGATCCCGGTCAGGATTGGCTGCAGAAGCTGATGCAGACCGGCGAACGGAAGATTTGCCTCGGTTTGCACTCCGGTCGCCCTGAGCACCCGCATTCCGTGATCCGCCGCGCGTTCGGCTGCGGCCGCGAGCAACGCTGACTTGCCGACTCCCGGCTCGCCGCTGAGCATCAACGCGCCGCCGCGTTCGAGCACGTCGTCGATAAGGCCGTCGACCCGCTGTAACTCGAACTCGCGCCCCACCAACGAAGTCCTCATCACCATCATGTAATCCCATCCTCGCCCGGGTTCACCGCATCGTGGCGGGCTCGGAACGCCTAACGAAAACAGAGCAGTCAGGTGACTCAAGACGGCGGCTTACCGCTCGCCGTAGCGTGGCCGTGATGACGGCGAACGGACCAGAAAGGCGCGATGGTCTCTCGACGCGCCTGAGAAACGGGAGCACTCCGACGGTGCTGCTGGTGCACGGCGCCTTCGCTGACGCATCGAATTGGTCCGGCGTGATCCGTGAGCTGCTGGCCGCCGGGATCGACGTCGTCGCGCCGGCGAACCCGTTGCGAGGATTGGTGTCTGACGCGAGGTACATCGCAAACGTGGCCGACGAGATCGACGGTCCGGTCCTGCTGGTGGGCCACTCCTACGGGGGCGCAGTCATCACGGTCGCGGGGTCCCTGGCCGCCAACACCCTCGGGCTTGCCTACGTTGCCGGGTTCGCGCTGGACGAAGGAGAGAGCACGCTGGACGTCAGCGGCCGATTCCCCGACACCCTTCTGATCGCGGCGCTGCGTCCAGCCAGCTTTCCGGAAGCTGAGGGCGACCTGGCGGCCGAGCTGTACATCGACCGCGACGCATTCCCCCGGGCGTTTGCCGCTGACCTCCCGCTACCAACCGCCGCCGCCGCCGCGACCGCTCAACGGCCGATCGCCGCAGCAGCGCTTGAGGAGAAAGCACCGTCGGCGGCCTGGAGGTCGCTGGCGAGCTGGTACGTCGTGGCCACGGCCGACCGGATCATCCACCCTGACGCACAAGTGGCCCATAATGATCGGCGGCTCGTCGAGTCCGCTGATGATGTCCGCGTAGTGGTCAACGATCTCCTCGATCCCGAGATGCTCGACCGCCGAAGGATCGCGGCGCAGCGGGGCCTGCTCGCGCTCCCCGCGTCGACCCTGAAGACCGGCTTCCCTGTCCTCAAGAACCCGGCGAACAACCACCGGGCCGTACCGCTGACCCCGGAGGAGTTTCACTACGCGTTCACCAACACCCTGAGCGACGAGGAGTCACTGGCCGTCTACGAGCGCTACGCCGTGCCGGGGCCCGGTCGCGTTCTGTTTCAGGGAGCGTTCGCCAACTTCAACCCCCACTCGCCGGCGGCCGTCGACTTCAAGAACAGCAGCCGTGCGCCCTTGCTGTTCATCGCCGCAGGCGATGACCACGTCGCCCCAGCCGCCCTGAACGAAGCCAACCTCAAGCACTACCGCAAGTCGGACGCGATCACCGAGCTCAAGGAGTTCCCCGGCCGCTCGCACTACACGCTCGGGCAAGAGGGCTGGGAGGAAGTCGCCGACTACGCGCTCGACTGGGCCCTCAGCCACGCCGTGCAGCCCGCGTCGGTCTGAATCGCGAAGCCGAACGGCAAAGCCACAGGAAGGAGTGATCATGGATCTCGAGCTCGCAGACAAGGTCGCGGTCGTGACCGGAGCGAACAAAGGCATCGGCTTTGCCGTCACCCGGGCGCTGGTCGCGGAGGGCGCGCAGGTGGTCGCAGGGTCGCTGAGCACCGAGAACCTCGACGGCTTGGACCACGTCACCGCGGTGCCGGTGAACCTGATGGCGGCGGACGGGCCAGGGCTGCTCGTGCAGCGCGCGATCGACGAGCACGGGCGGCTCGATGTGCTGGTCAACAACGTCGGAGCCGTGCGAATCCGCACGGAGGGCTTTCTGGGCACCAGCGACGAGGAGTTCGGGTGGGCGCTGCAGATGGACTTCTTCACCGGCTTGCGCGCGACCCGGGCCGCCCTGGGTCCGATGCTCAACAGGGGCTCGGGATCGATCGTCAACGTCGCTTCGGTCAACTCCTTCCTTCAGCCCGACGCCGCCACAATCGATTACGGCGTGGCCAAGGCCGCGGTGGTCAACCTGAGCAAGTCGCTCGCACAGGAGTTCGGGCCCAAGGGGATTCGGGTGAACTGCGTCTCCCCGGGCCAAGTCAGCACCGACCTCTGGCTCGGCGAGCACGGCGTCGCCGCCACGATCGGCAAGGCCATCGGCGTCGATGCCGACACCGTCCGCGAGACGGCTATCGCGAGTATCGCCACCGGACGATTCACCACTCCAGAGGAGGTGGCGACATTGATCACGCTGCTGGCCTCCGAGCGAATGGCCAACGTCACGGGCGTGAACTACGTCATCGACGGCGGCCTGATCAAGACAACCTGAGGAACCCGTGCCCGAGCGCCGCAAGAGGCTCGCCCTCCTCGCGGTCGATCATGGGCTCATTCGTGGCCGGGCTCGACGCGACCGCCGTGAACGTCGCGCTCCGGCGATTCGCGCCGATCTCGGGGGCGGCCTTGCCGGTCAGCACTGGGTGTCCACGCCTATCTACTCGCGCTGGGGTGCCTGATCCCCGTCGGCGTGCTCGCGCGATCTCGCGGTGGATGGTCGCGCGACTGACCGAGAACAGCTCCGCCAGCTCGGCGATCGTGTGGTCGCCGGTCCGGGCAAGACCGAGTACGTGGATGCGCTGGCGAGCACTGAGTTTGGGCTGCTTGCACTTGAGCTTTCCGTTGGCGCGAGCGATCGCCATCGGCCGCGCGACAGAAGCAGGTCTCCCATTTGACGATCCTCAGTGTTCTCGCGCGTGGCTGGCTTCCGACAACATGGGGTGGAGAGGCCCCTCGATGAGCGACAAGAATCGCGGCAGGTCATGGGGTCATTGGCGGGGCAGCGCGGGCTCGCCTAGCTGCCATGGGAGGGCAATAGACCAGCGTCGGACAGCGATTCGAGCGAGGGCGGGTCGCGGCGGATGCCCGGGAGGGAACGGGGGCTCGCCTAGCTGCCATGGGAGGGCAGTAGACCAGCGTTGGACAACGATTCGAGCGAGGGCGGGTTGCGGCGGACGCCCGGGAGGGAGCGCCGGCTCGCCTGGCCGCCACGGGAGGGCAGGAGGCCAGCTCTGGGCAAGTACCGGAAGCGTTCACCGCCGCGACCGGTACAGCTCGTGACCGTGCGACATCAGGACGTGAGGCCTGCGCCGCGCTGTGCTGGTTCGCCCCTCCACAGCTGGCGAGAGCCAACGCACCGAGGGCACAGATAACGCCGAGAACTCGGCTCATCTTCTTACAGCGAACATTCAGAAACGCTGGATTCCCACGATGCCAGTGCTATGCCGCGCGCAGAGTTTTGTCACACCGTTTTTTCCCAATCCGGCTGGGAGTCGCCTGCTTCGCACCGGACATCACGACCGTGCCGCCGGTGCCGGGTGCGGCAACCACGACGGCAGCTGCGATGAGCAGCTACGCCTTCGGGATCACTGGCCCCGCAGCCCCAGCTGGCCTGAGTAGATAGCGGTGCACTTACTCGCCGCGGCGGGGAACCGCGGAATGCTCCGAGCACCCCTCCCTGCGGCCGACGGGATTCGACTCGTATCGATGAGGGGCCCATTTGGGGTTGGGTCCGGGAAGTCCGGTAGGCCGTTTTCGCGCATGCATTTGGCGAACTTGAGGGCCGCGTGCTGCTCCTGGGAGCTCCGCTTGCTGCCCGTGAACCCCGCTGGCTCCAGGTCCTTACACGCGCTCATGGCCTGCTTGAATGCCGGGGTGCTCAGGTCCAGCGACGAGCCGTTCACTATCCCGTCGATGGTGAACTTGCCCGATGCGCCGGGGTCTGGGAAATCGCTTACGCCGTTGTCGCGCATGCACTTGGCAAACCTCACCGCCTGCTGAGCGTTGGCGGCGCTGTTGTTACCGCCGCTGCCGGTCTCGGCAGGTGCGCTTGAACCGCATGCGCTGATCAGCGCGACCATGGCGATCAGGCGTGGGGCTGCCAGCAGCCGTCGTGCTCTACTCATATGTTCTCCTTCGGGTAGTGATTGCGTCGACAGCAGGGCTGTGCCGAGGGGCGACCGGGAGCGGCCAACAGCGGGTGGCGGTGTCCGCCAGCGTTTCGTCTTGGGCCGCTCACCGCGCCTGAGCACCGGCTGCGCGCTCGCGGGCTGCCGAGGAGACCGAGTCGACCAGCTGCTCGGCGGCCTCGCCCGCAGCGGCAAGCAGCGCCGACGTGTTGCTGCCCTGCCCCTGACCCAACACGACCC
>PMOY01000374.1 GCA_003165655.1 Solirubrobacterales bacterium | reverse complement strand
GTTGCCCCACCAGTCGATCGGCGCCGCCTGCGGCGAACTCAGCTCACGCAGGCTGTGGTAGGCCCAGACCGTTCCGAAGATCCCGACCGGCACCGAGATCAGGAACACCAGACGCCAGTTGATCGGTGCCAGCACGCCGCCGAGCACGACGCCGATGAACACCCCGCTGACGCCGAAGATGTTGTTGATGCCGAGCGCCATCCCCCGCTGATCGGCCGGGAAGGCGTCGGTGATGATCGCCGCGGCGTTCGCGAGCAGGCAGGCCCCGCCGATGCCCTGCACGATCCGCAAGCCGATCAGGTACAGCGCCCCAGCGCTCCCGTGCATCCAGTCGACAGCCAGCAGCAACGATGCGACCGTGTAGATCACGAAGCCGAGCCTGTAGATCTTGACCCGCCCGACGATGTCGCCCAGGCGCCCGAGGCTGACGATGAGAACGCTGGTCACGACGAGGTAACCGAGAATCATCCACAGCAGGTAGAACGAGTTCGCGGGGACGAGCGGGTCGAGATGGATGCCGCGGAAGATGGCGGGCATCGCGATGATCGTGATCGTGCCGTCCAGAGTGGCCAGCAGCACGGCGAGCGTGGCATTCACCAAGGCAATCCACTTGTAGCGATCCGGGTCGAACGTACGCATCCGCTCTCATCACCATACACAGGTCACCTGGACAGTTTGCCTGCCGAGGCTATATTAGACTGTGCCGATGCCTATTCAGGAGCCGATGATTGGCCCGCTGGCTCACGAGTTGCGCGAGACGCTGGGGCGCGTTGTTCGCCGGCTGCGCGCCGAGCCCGGCCCGTCAGCGGGACGCCTGGCCGTGCTTGGCCGCCTCGACCGCGACGGCCCGTCGAGCATCAGCGCCCTGGCCGTCTGTGAGCGCATGCGCCCACAGTCGATGGCCCAGATCGTCCATGACCTGGAGACCGCGGGGCTCGTCTCGCGGCGCCCCGACCCCGCCGACGGGCGCCGAGCCTTCGTCGAGCTTACCGCCGCGGGACTCGACATCCTGCAGACAACTCGCGCTACGCGCGAAACCTGGCTCACCGAAGCATTGGAGCGCGAACTGGACGCCGACGAGAGAGCGCTGCTGCACGAGGCGCTCGCCCTGCTGCGCCGCGTTGCCGACGCCTGAACCACGCCCGACTCCTCGGCCTCGGAGAGCTAGCCGAAGCGACATGCCCTGGCGGTCATCGCTCGGGCTGCCATTGCGAGTTGAGGGATGCCGTCGCTGAGGCTGGCGAAGTAGAGGTCGGTGGTAGTGCCGGTGCGGTAGCGGCGGTAGCTGGCCTCCAGGAAAATCGCGGCCTTCCAGAGAGCAAGGATCTTGTACCAGGCGAGCCCGGAAGTACTGCGACCGGTGCGCTGGGCATAGCGCTCACGTAGGTCGGCGCGCCGTGGGAATCCGGGGCCGCGAGTTGCTGCGGACAGCGCGAGCATGGGGTTTGGCTCGTCGTCGGGCTCGGCCCACGTGGCGCAAAGGTAGCCGAGGTCGGCGAGTGGGTCTCCGATTGTCGCCATCTCCCAGTCGAGGATCGCGACAAGCTGCGCTGGCGATTCAGGCGCAAACAATGCATTGCCGAGCCGGTAGTCGCCGTGGACAAGCGTGCTCTCACCCTCGGGCGGTTGGTGTTCCTGCAGCCACGCGGTGACGTGGTCCAGATCCGCGATCTCTCGCGTCGCGACGTCCTGCCAAATGCGCGAGAACCGGCGGAGCTGCCGGCCGAGATAACCCGTGGGGCGACCGATCTGCGAGAGCGGAGGGTCGGCCATATCGACGGCGTGGACGTCGGCCAGCGTGTCGACGAGCGCCTGACCCATCCGCTGCCCATCCGCCGGGGACGCCAGCGCCATTGGGACTGTGTTGGAGATCGCGTACCCGACGACGTGCTCGAGTAGAACGAACGGGACGCCGAGTGCCGTGGGATTATCGACCATCGCGAGGACCCGCGGAACGGGCAGCCCGACCGCGCGGGTGGCATTCATAATCGAAGCCTCACGCAGGACGTCGTGCGCGGACGGCGCGTACGGCGGCCGAGGAGGGCGCCGCAACACGGCGCGGTCCTCACCCCGCCGCAGGAGGTACGTCACGTTCGAGTGGCCGTCACCGAGCGGCTGGGCCGTTACCGGCCCCACGCCGATGTCGAGCTCGTCGAGTAGATCTCGAAGCGGCTCGAGCACCACGAGCGGTGGCTGTGCCAGCGCTCGGGCCTCGGCGCTCGTGTTGACCACATCTGCTGTGGCACCGCTCATCCTCTTGTCCGGCAGCATTCCCGCAGAGCGCAGCCGCGGCCCGCGCGGTTTGCGATGACCGGACTTGCGCGATTACAGCAGTTCAATAGTCGCGTTGACGATGATGTCTACACACGCCGCCAGGGGCAGCGCAGTCGAGTCGAGGACAATTTGGTACTGGCCAATGTCGGTGGGATCTACGCCGCAGTAGCGCGCCGCGTGGGCATTGTCAGCTCGGTCAATCCGGGCCAAGCGGCCCTCGCAGGTCAGACGGTCCCGGCCCTCCCAGACCATGGCCTGCGCGACGCGACGTTTCGGCGGCCCGTCGAGCCTCACGCGGAGTACATTGTTTGCACCGTTCAAGAACGCGGCAGCGGCGGGCGTCAACGACACCGCTCCACCCGTAGCGGCGAGTGCATCCATCGCGTTGTCCGGCACGCCGCTGCTGGCGAGCGAGTCAACTCCAGGCGGCTCGTCGAAGGGCCAGGAACCGAACACATCTCCGACTCGCGCAAGAACCGCCAGGAGCTGGTGAAGTCGAACCGGCGGCGCGACCTGGAAGGCGGACCTGGTCGGGGCCGAGCGCACCAGGCGTTCGCCCGCCCGAGCGGAGATGGCTTGGGGCACGACGAGCGGGAGACAGAGTCGACTCGCGACCTGCTGTGCAATCCAGTCCCCGCCTGCGCCGTATGTGGCCGAGATCAGGATAAATCGCACGGGCGGTCGCCCTTGGTTTGGTTCGCGGTTGACCGCGTTGCAGTCCGACAATCTCTGGCCTCAGTCTCCCTCGTGGCGCAGGATAGCCCTCAGCTTGCCTGCGTGCAAGCAAGAGGCATATGTAGGTGGCTTGTGGTCTGCTCACCGATCGTGTTGAGCGCGTTCCAGTTCTCGGCGTTGCCTTCGTTCAGTCTGCTGGTGGGTGTATATGCTGTTCGGTGATGAACCGTAAGAAGAGTGGGCGTCGCGCTGTGAATCGTTTGGAGGTGCTGGAGCTCGCGGGGCGGTTGTTCGCGGAGCACGGGTATCGCTCGACCAGTCTTGAGGCTGTGTCGGAGCAGCTTGGGGTGACGCGCCAGGCGCTGTATTACCATTTTGAGAGCAAGGACGAGATCCTTGGTGCACTGTTTGATGAGCTCATGACGAAGTTCGAGACGGCGGTGCAGTCGGCCGCCGTGGGGCCTGGGACTCGGGAGCCCAGGTTCGTTGCGATGCTTGGCGCTCATATCGATGTCGCGGTAACTAACTCGACTCTGGTTGCGTTGCTGCTGCATGAGCGTCCTGAGATCGCGAGGCTGAGGAAGCCGGCGGCGGCGAAGCGCAGGCGGGACTACGCCAAGCTATTTATTGCGGCGTACGAAGAGGGGGTAGCGGCTGGGGTGTTTGAGCCGTTGGATCCGTGGGCCGCGGTCAACACACTTATTTCGGCGGCGAATGGGGTGTCTTGGTGGTATCAGGGTGAGCCGGCGAGTGGCGCGAAGCCTGGTGGCACGACGCGGGATAGCCTGTGCGAATTGCTCTCGAACGGGGTTATTCTGGCTGAGGCGCCGGCCGTGTGTTCGCGTGGCAGCCGGGGGGCAGCCTTGGCCAAGCGCGCGGCGGCGATCCCTGCTAAGTGCGCCGCGGAAGCTTGACGAGTTGCTGAGCGAGGGGTCGCGCGATGGTGCGATGGTCGTGGCGGGTGAG
>PMOY01000055.1 GCA_003165655.1 Solirubrobacterales bacterium | reverse complement strand
TATCTGCGCACGCTCGAGGACTGGTGTCGCCACGCAGCGGTGGGCCGTATCGCCAGCGTGACCGGTCGCTACTGGGCGATGGATCGTGACCGGCGCTGGGAGCGCACGCAGGCGGCATACGACCTGCTCGTCCACGGACGTGGCGAGCACCACGCGCCGGACGCGCCCGCCGCCGCTCACGCGGCCTACGCCCGCGGCGAGACCGACGAGTTCATCACCGCGACGGCGGTCGGCCCCGAGGGCCGGATCCGCGCACAGGACAGTGTGCTGTGCTTCAACTTCCGCCCCGACCGGATGCGCGAGATCGTACGCGCGCTGGCCGAGCCGGGCTTCGGTGAGGGCACCGAGGAGCTTCCCGGGTGGCGCGGGCGCGGCGGGGCGTCGCCGGTGGGCCGATTAGCGACGATGACCGAGTATCAGCAGGGGTGGCCGTATCCGGTGGCGTTCCGGTCAGCGCGCGCGGCCGACACGCTCGGCGCGGTGGTAGCGCGCGCCGGGGCGACCCAGCTGCATGTGGCCGAGACCGAGAAGTACGCCCACGTCACCTACTTCTTCAACGGGGGCCAGGAGCACGTGCTGCCTGGGGAGCGTCGTGAGCTGGTGCCCTCCCAACGCGATGTCGCCACCTACGACCTGAAGCCTGAGATGAGTGCGCGTGGGGTGGCGGACGCGTTCGAGCGGGCGTTCGCCGACGAGCAGCCTCGGTTCACCGTGATCAACTTCGCGAACGCCGACATGGTCGGCCACACCGGCGTCATCCCGGCGACCGTCACTGCGGTTCAGACCGTCGACGAGTGCCTGGAACGGGTCGTCTCGACGCTGTACGCGGCGGGCGGAGCATGCGTGATCACGGCCGACCATGGCAACGCCGAGCAGATGCTCGAGCCCGATCTAAGCCCGAGCACCGCCCACTCGCTGAACCCGGTGCCGCTGATCGTCACCGCGAGCGGGATCGGCCTGCGCGGCGAGGGAACGCTCGCCGACGTCGCGCCGACCGTCTTGGCGCTGCTGCGCATCCCGCAACCGCTCGCGATGAGCGGCCGCTCGCTGCTTGAGCCGTGAGTCTCGTTCGAGAGTCCCGCGATCTCGCGACGACCTGAACACGGCTGGCGCCGTAGAGTTCGATTTCGCGGATGGACGGTGTCCACGTCATCGAGCGCAACGACTTCGACGCGCTGCTCGATGCGCTGACCCGCCGCGGTTACGCGATTGTTGGTCCGACTGTCCGCGATCAGGCGATCGTCTACGACGAGATCGCCTCGTCGGCTGATCTGCCGGCGGGCTGGACGGACGAGCAGGAGGCTGGGCACTACCGCCTGCGGCGCCGCGAGGACGAGGCCTTGTTCGGCTACGCGGTCGGCCCGCACTCGTGGAAGCAATACCAACTGCCGGCGGAGGTGAAGCTGTGGCGCGCGCGTGTGGATCAGGACGGCGGACTAAGTAACGTGACCGAGCCCCCCCGTGAGTCTCCCCGGTACGCGTTCCTTGGCGCTCGGTCGTGCGAGCTCCACGCGGTTGGGATCCTTGATCGGGTCCTGCTCGGGGGATCGCATCCGGACCCGGCGGACGCAGGGCGCACGAAGGATCTGTTCATCGTCGCGGTGCAGTGCGGCGAGGCGGGCGGAACGTGCTTCTGCGTCTCGATGAAGACCGGCCCGGTCGCCGAGCGCGGCTTCGACCTCGCGTTGACCGAGGTGCTCGAGGAGCACAGGCACTACTTCGTCGTCGAGGTCGGGTCCGAGCGTGGCGCCGACGTGCTGGCGGATGTGCCGCATGGCGAGGCCGTCGAGGAAGATCGCACCGCCGCAGGCGCCGTTCACGCCCGGACCGCGTCGCAGATGGGCCGCGAGCTCGACGTGACCGAGATCAAGGAGCTGCTGTACCGCAACTACGACCACCCGCGCTGGGAAGAGGTCGCCGAGCGCTGCCTCACGTGCGGCAACTGCACGATGGTCTGCCCAACCTGCTTCTGCACGACCGTCGAGGATGTGACCGATCTCGCCGGCGAGCACGTCGAGCGCCACCAGCGCTGGGACTCGTGCTTCACGGTCGACTACTCGGGTATCCATGACGGCGCGGTGCGCGGCTCGGCGAAGTCTCGCTACCGGCAGTGGATGACCCACAAGCTGGCGACCTGGCACGACCAGTTCGGCACCTCGGGCTGCGTCGGCTGCGGGCGCTGTATCACCTGGTGCCCGGTGGGGATCGACCTCACCGAGGAGGCGGCGGCGATCCGCGAGAGCGAGGAAGGCCCGAAGTGAAGGGGCTCGAGGAGCTGATCGCCGATGCGTCGGTGTTCGCGGGATTGGACTCGGCGTCACTGTCCCTGATCGCGGGCTGCGCCGGCAACGAGCACGTCCGCGCTGGGACCTTCCTCTTTCAGGAGGGAGAGCAGGCCGATCGGTTTTACCTGATCCGCCACGGCGCGGTGTCGCTCGAGGTGCACGCCCCAGCGGCGGGCTCGCGTGTGATCGAGACGCTGGGCGAGGGCGAGGTTGTCGGCTGGTCGTGGCTGTTCAAGCCCTTCCGCTGGCAGTTCGACGCGCGGGCGACCGCACCGACGCGGCTGGTTGCGTTCGACGGTGCCTGCCTGCGCGGCAAGTGCGATGCCGATCACGAGCTCGGCTACCAGCTCATGGAGCGCTTCGCGTCGGCGATGCTCGAGCGTCTGCAGGCGACGCGGCTACAGCTGCTCGATGTGTACGGCAATGCGCGCGCCTCGGCGTGAGCTCTCACCCACTGAGCGGGGGCCGATGGTGCCCGAGCCGTTCGAGATCGTCGTAAAGCGTCGAGACACCACCGACACCTGGACGTTCGAGCTCGAGCCGCGCTCCGGCGAGCCGCTGCAATTCGCCGCCGGCCAGTTCACGATGCTCTCGGCCGGCGGCGCGGGGGAGGTGCCGATCTCGATCAGCGGCGATCCGGACCGGCCGGAGCGACTCGTGCATACCGTCCGCGCGGTCGGCCTCGCGACGCGGGCGATCTGCGACGCCGACCCCGGCCGCGTGCTCGGCGTCAGGGGACCGTTCGGGACGGCGTGGCCCGTCGATGAGGTGCGCGGCATGGACGTCGTCATCGGCGCGGGTGGCATCGGCCTCGCGCCGCTGCGCCCAGCGCTGATGAGTCTGCTCGCACGCCGCGAGGGGTACGGGCGGCTCGTGCTCATGTACGGCGGACGCTCGCCCGACCAGCTGCTCTATCCCGACGAGCTCGCCGATTGGGCAGACCGCGGGTTCGAAGTGCTCGTGACGGTCGACAGCGCCGGTCCCGAGTGGCTCGGACACGTCGGCGTGGTGACGCGCCTTGTGCGGCGCGCCGAGCTCGACTGGACCGCCACTGCCGCGATGCTCTGCGGCCCCGAGGTGATGATGCGCTTCATGGTCGCGGCGCTCGTCGACCAGGGTGCCCAGGGCGAGAACATCTACGCCTCGATGGAGCGAAACATGCAGTGCGGGATCGGTCATTGCGGGCACTGCCAGCTCGGCCCGACGCTCGTCTGCCGCGACGGTCCCGTGTACTGCTGGTCAGAGCTCGCGCCGTGGCTGGCGATCAGGGAGCTGTGATGGCGGCGGCGGCCAAGAAGACCTTGGCGGTGTGGAAGTTCTCCTCGTGCGACGGCTGCCAGCTCAGCCTCCTGGACCTCGAGGACGAGCTGCTGACGCTCGCCGCCCGACTCGAGATCGCGCAGTTCCTCGAGGCCTCGAGCGCGACCGTCGCGGGCCCCTACGACGTCTCGCTGGTCGAGGGATCGATCACGACTCCCCACGACGCCGAGCGGATCCGCGCTGTGCGCGCCTGCTCGCGCGCGCTGATCACGATCGGCGCCTGCGCCACCGCGGGGGGCATCCAGGCGCTGCGCAACTTCGCCGATGTCGAAGAGTTCACCCGGGCCGTGTACGCGTCGCCGGACTACATCTCGACGCTTGCGACTTCGACTCCGATCAGCGCCCACGTTCCCGTCGACTTCGAGCTCAACGGGTGCCCGATCAACAAGCGGCAGCTGCTCGAGGTGATCAACGCCTACCTCAACGCCCGCCGCCCGCGGGTGCGTGCCCACAGCGTCTGCGTCGAATGCAAGCGGCGGGGAACGGTGTGCGTGATGGTGGCGCACGGCACGCCATGCCTCGGGCCCGTCACCCACGCGGGGTGCGGCGCCATCTGCCCCGCTTACGACCGCGGTTGCTACGGCTGCTTCGGGCCGAAGGAGACGCCCAACCCCGCGTCGCTGGATCATTGGTCCGGGCTCGAGGACCGCGACCTGGTGCGGGTGTACCGCACGTACAACGCCGCTGCGGGTCCCTTCCGGAACGCGAGCGAAGCGCATGAGTGAGGTTCCGACGCGGACGATCCGGACCGATTACCTCGCGCGCGTCGAGGGCGAGGGCGCGATGTACGTCGAGCTCGAGGGCGATCAGGTGCGCGAGGTCAAGCTGCGGATCTACGAGCCGCCGCGGTTCTTCGAGGCGCTGCTCCGCGGGCGCGCCTTCACCGAAGCACCCGACATCACCTCGCGGATCTGCGGCATCTGTCCGATCGCCTACCAGATGAGCGCGGTGCGAGCGATGGAGGACGCGTGCGGGGTCGCGATCGACTCAGGGCCGATCCGAGACCTGCGTCGCCTGATCTACTGCGGCGAGTGGATCGAGAGCCACAGCCTGCACGTCTACCTCCTCCACGCCCCTGACTTCCTCGGCTATCCGGGGTTCGTCGAAATGGCCCGCGACCATCCCAAAGTAGCCGAGCAGGGCTTGCAGATGAAGAAGGCGGGGAACACCGTGATGACCCTCGTCGGCGGTCGGGAGATCCATCCGATCAACGTCCGCGTGGGCGGCTTCTACCGGGCTCCGAGCCGTCGCGAGCTGCGAACGCTCGTCGACCCTCTCGAACAGGCGAGGGAGACTGCGCTCGCGACAGTCCGCTGGGCCGCCGGGCTGCACTTCCCCGACGCGACGCATGAGCCCGAGCTCGTCGCGCTCGCCGACCCGGGCGGCGGGTACCCGATTGACCTCGGGCGCATCGTCTCCGACCGCGGGCTGGACATCGCTCCGGCCGATTTCGACGCGCACGTGGTCGAGGAGCACGTCGAGCACTCGAACGCCCTCCACGCGCGGATCCGTGCGCGTGGCAGCTACCTCACTGGGCCGCTCGCTCGCTACAACCTGGCGTTTGGGCAGCTGCGGCCGCTTGCCCAAGCGGCAGCCCACGAGGCCGGGGTGGGTCCGACCTGCCGCAACCCATTCCAGAGCATCATCGTTCGGGCGGTCGAGCTCGTCCAGGCGTGCGACGACGCGCTGGCGATCATTTCCCGCTACGAGCAGCCCGACCGACCGGCGGTCGAGGTCGCACCGCGCCGCGGCGTCGGCCACGGCGCGACCGAAGCCCCGCGGGGAATGCTCTACCACCGCTATGAGATCGATGACGACGGCACGATCCTCGCCGCGACGATCGTCCCGCCGACCTCGCAGAACCAGCTCGCGATCGAGGAGGACCTGCGCGCGGTCGCGGGACGTCACTTCGATCTTTCCGACGAGGAGCTGAAGCTGCGCTGCGAGCAGGCGATCCGCAACCACGACCCCTGCATCTCGTGCGCCACCCACTTTCTCGACCTCACGATCGAACGGCGCTGAGCGGATGCCGCGCTCGCGCTCGGTGCTCGTGATCGGCGTCGGAAATGCCGTGCGGGGCGACGACGCCGCCGGCCTCGAGGTGGCGCGTCGTCTCGCGGATCTTGACCGCGAGAGCGGGATCGAGGTGCGCGCGCACGAAGGGGACGGCGTGGGGCTGCTGGAGCTCTGGGATGGCGCAGAGGCCATCGTGCTCGTCGACAGTGCGTGTTCGGGCGCGGTGCCAGGGACGATTCACCGCATCGACGCCAGCTCGGCCCGGGTTCCGGTACCGCTGCGCCCAGCCTCGACCCACGCGCTTGGCGTCGCGGAGGCGATCGAGCTCGCCCGCGCGATGGAAACCTTGCCATCGACAGTAATTGTGTATGGCCTGGAAGGATCCTTATACGAGACTGGCAGCTCCCTGAGCGAACATGTCGCCCCGGCGATTGACCTCGCCGCCGATGCCGTGCGCCGCGAAGCGCTCGGCCTGCTCAGCGGGCATTCTGCGTCACGGTCGCGTTCCCGTGGGAGCCGGTCGGCTCTGTGCTCGGCGCGCGGAAGCGGCCGAACCGCAGCGGACCAGCGCGAGTGAGGCGCCGGACGATCACCCTGCGCGACGGCACCCGAGTGACGCTGCGCCCGATCGCGGCGCAGGACAGGGCGCTCCTCGCCGCCATGGTCGCGCGCCTGAGCGACGAGTCGCGCTACCGGCGGTTCTTCACGGTACATCCGGAGCTGACGGCAGCGGAGCTCGACTATCTCGTCGACATCGATCACTCAGACCACGAGGCGATCATCGCGATCGAACCCGCGAGCGGAGAGGCGCTCGGTGTTGCGCGTTACATCCGCTCTCGCGAGGACCCGGAGGTCGCCGAGGTCGCGGTGGCGGTCGCCGACGACTGGCAGCGGCGCGGCGTTGGCCGTGCGCTGGTCGAGCGCCTCACCTATCGCGCCCGCCGGGAGGGCGTGCGCCGGTACAGCGCGCTCGTGCAAAGCGACAATCCTGGCGCCCTCGGGCTGGCCGCCACCACCGGCGACGCCGGCCAACGATGGGACACGGGCGAGGTCGAGCTCGTGATCGAGCTGCCGCGCCAGCGCGGGATCGGGACCAGGGTCGCGGCAGCGCTGCGAGCAGCGGCCGCTGGCAGGCTGATCCCGGCGAAGACGCTCGCCGGCCGCGTCCCCGTGAGCGAGAAGCCCACGGTGGCGGCCCCCGACGGCGAGCAGTCCTCGACACCGCCGCCCGAGTCAGCCGGCCAGCGCTGACGGTTCGAGAGCACGTGTCTCGCGCGCGGCGATGCGCGGGGCGGCGATCGCCGCCTGGGCGGCGGCGACGCGCGCGATCGGCAGTCGGAAGGGCGAGCAGCTGACGTAGTCCAGGCCCACGAGGTGGAAGAACCGGATCGAGTCGGGGTCGCCGCCGTNNCGCCGCCGTGCTCGCCGCAGATGCCGAGCTCGATCTCGGGGCGCCCCAGGCGACCGAGGCGAACGGCCGTCCGCACGAGCTCGCCCACACCGGTCTCATCGATCGTCGCGAAGGGCGAGATGTCGAGGATCCGCTCGGCGACGTAGCTCGGGATGATCCGCCCTTCGACGTCGTCGCGAGAGAAGCCGATCGCGGTCTGAGTGAGGTCGTTGGTGCCGAAGGAGAAGAAGTCGGCATAGCGCGCGATCCGGTCGGCGATGAAGCAGGCGCGGGGGAGCTCGATCATCGTCCCGACGCCGAAGTCGCGGCCGTAGGCGAAGCCCTCCTCTTCAGCGACCTCCAGTACCCGGGTGCGAGCCAGTTCGAGCTCACGCTCGTAGGCCACGAGCGGGATCATGATCTCGACCTTGGGCGCCTTCCCGCTGCGCTCGCGCACCGCACGCGCCGCGCGGACGATCGCGCGCACCTGCATGGCGTAGATCTCCGGATGAAGCACCCCGAGGCGCACGCCACGCGTCCCGAGCATCGGGTTCGTCTCCTCGAGGCTGCGCACGATTTCGAGCTGGTGCTCGAGCTCGGCCAGGCGCGGGCTGTCCTGCACGCGGGCGCGCACGATCTCCTCGTGCAGCTCGTAGCGGTCGGGCAAGAACTCGTGCAGCGGGGGATCGAGCAGTCGGATGGTGACCGGGAGGCCCGTCATCTCCGCGAACAGTCCCTCGAAGTCGCGCTGCTGGAGCGGCAGCAGTTGGTCCAGGGCGGCGCGGCGGCCGGCGTCATCCTCGGCCATGATCATCGCCCGCATCAGGGTCTGGCGCTCGGGCGCCATGAACATGTGCTCGGTCCGGCACAGCCCGATGCCCTGAGCGCCGTAGCGATGGGCACGCCGGGCGTCCTCTGGCGTGTCGGCATTGGCCCGGACGCCGAGCGCCCGCAGCTCGTCGCACCACTCCAGGACCGTCTCGAAGCGCTGGTCCACCTGGGCCTCGACGAGCGGAACGTCCTCGGTGGTGATCGCGCCTGTGCTTCCGTCGATCGCGATCAGATCGCCTCGGCGCAGGACGACCTGGCCCACCCGCACCTCGCCGGCGCTGACGTCGACCTCCAGCTCGGCTGCCCCGGTGACCGCGGGCCGGCCCATGCCGCGCGCGACCAATGCCGCGTGGGAGGCCTTGCCCCCCTCGGAGGTGAGGATCCCCTTGGCGGCATGGAAGCCGGCCACGTCCTCGGCCTCCGTGAAGGGCCGGACCAGGACCACGTCGGTACCGCGATCAGCTGCGTCCACCGCCTCCTGGGCGGTGAAGACGATTGCTCCCTTGGCGGCGCCGGGCGACGCGGCGACTCCGCGCGTCAGTACCTCATAGGCCGCATCGGGATCGAAGGTGGGATGCAACAGCGCGTCGAGCGACCCTGTGTCGATCGTCGCGATCGCCTCGGCCTTGGTGAGCAAGCCCTCCTCGACGGCGTCGCAGGCGAAGCGCACCGCGGCCTGGGCGGGTCGCTTCGCACTGCGGGTCTGCAGCATGTAGAGGCGCCCCTCCTCGATCGTGAACTCGGTGTCCTGCATGTCCTTGTAGTGACCCTCGAGCTCGCGCAGGATGTCGACCAGCTGGTCGGCGGCCTGGGGCATCCAGTCGTGCAGTTCGGAGATATCGCGCGGAGTGCGCACACCCGAGACGACATCCTCTCCCTGCGCGTTGGACAGGAAATCGCCGGAGCACTCGGGGGCGCCCGTCAGCTCGTGGCGGCTGAAGGCCACACCGGATCCGGAGGTCTCGCCCATGTTGCCGTAGACCATCTGCTGGACGTTGACCGCCGTGCCCCACTCGTCAGGGATTGCGTTTATGCGACGGTAGGACACCGCCCGCTCGCCCAGCCACGAGTCGAAGACGGCGCCGATCGCCTGCTCGAGTTGCTCGCGGGGGTCGCTGGGGAAGTCGTACAGGGCCTGGAAGCGACTCGTCAGCTCGCGCAGGTCCGCGGTGTCGAGGTCGGTGTCGAGCCTGGCGTGCCGTTCGTCCTTGATGCGCGCGATCTCCTCCTCCCAGCGCTCGCCCGGGATGCCGCGTACGACGTTGCCGAACATCTGCACGAGGCGCCGGTAGGAGTCCCAGGCGAAGCGTTCGCTCCCCGCGCGCCGGGCCAGGCCGGCGACCGTCTCGTCGTTCAAGCCGAGATTCAGCACCGTGTCCAGCATCCCCGGCATCGACTCGCGCGCGCCCGAGCGCACCGAGACCAGGAGCGGATTCTCGGGATCGCCCAGACGCTTGCCGGACTCTTCCTCGAGGCGCATGAGCGCCTGCTCGACCTGCTCGGGAAGTCCGGAGGGAGCGGTGCGGCCGGCGCGCATGTATTCGACGCAGGCCGCGGTGGTGATCGTGAACCCGGCGGGCACCAGGTCGGAGCCGAGCACACGGGTCATCTCCGCGATGCCGGCGCCCTTGCCGCCCAACAGCTCGCGGAGCTCGCGCGAGCCCTCGCTGAAGTCGTAGATCCACTTGGTTGCGATGCGTGGGGTGAGTTCGATGGTCACTCACCGGATACTCCCGGACGGTGCGCGACCCGGCATCGGGGCTCGACCGGGGAGCGTCTCCGTAGTCCTCCGTAATCGAACGCGGGAGCCGACGGACGCGGGCGCACGGCAGAGGGCTAGCCTCTACGGACAGCCGACTCCCAAGATCCAAAAGCTGGATCACCGTGACCGACCCCAGGTCCCACCGCCCAGACTAGGGAATAACCATGAACGTGATCGAAGCCGTCCGCGCGCGACAGATCCTTGATAGCCGCGGCAACCCAACCGTCGAGGTAGATCTGCGACTCACCAGCGGCGTGACCGGCCGGGCGGCCGTCCCGTCGGGTGCGTCAACCGGGACGCGTGAGGCGCTCGAATTGCGTGACGGTGGCGACGCGTTCGGCGGCAAGGGCGTCACGCACGCGGTCGCCAACGTCAACGGCGAGGTGGCCGCTGCGGTCCGCGGTCTCGAGGTCACAGATCAGCGGGCGCTCGACGAAGCACTGATCGCGCTCGACGGGACCGAAGGCAAGTCCCGGCTGGGCGCCAACGCCCTCCTTGGCGTGTCGATGGCCGCGGCTCGCGCCGGCGCCGCCGCGGCCGGCGAGCCGCTGTGGCGATACCTCGGCGGAGATCAGGCGTGCCTGCTACCCGTCCCGGCGATGAACATCCTCAACGGCGGCATGCACGCGGACAACCCGGTCGACTTCCAGGAGTTCATGATCGCTCCGGTCGGCGCCGGCTCGTTTGCGCAAGCCCTGCGGATGGGCGCCGAGGTCTACCAGCATCTGAAAGGGACGCTGAGGGAGCGCGGGCTGTCCAGCGGCGTCGGCGACGAAGGCGGCTTCGCGCCGACGCTTCACACGAACGAGGCACCCCTCGAGCTCCTGGTCGCGGGGATCGAGGGGGCCGGCTACCGGCCCGGACACGACATCGCGATCTGCCTCGATCCGGCGACGAGCGAGTTCTTCCACGACGGCCGCTATGAGCTCGCGTGTGAGGACCGGTCGCTCTCGAGCGCGGAGATGATCGAGCTCTGGGCTGATATCTCGGAGCGCTACCCACTGCTGTTCCTCGAGGACGGGCTGGCCGAGGGCGACTGGGAAGGGTGGAAGCAGCTCACCGACCGGCTTGGCGACCGCCTCCAACTCGTCGGCGACGACATCTTCGTCACCAACCCCGTCATCCTGCGCGCGGGCATCGAGCGTGGGATCGCCAACAGCGTCCTGATCAAGCTCAATCAGATCGGCACGCTCACCGAGACTCTCGACACGATTGCCCTCGCGCGGGATGCCGGCTACCGGTGCGTGATCTCACACCGCTCGGGCGAGACCGAGGATACGTTCATCGCAGACCTGGCCGTCGCCACCGGAGTCGGCCAGATCAAGACGGGCGCCCCGGCGCGCTCTGAGCGGGTGGCAAAGTACAACCAGCTGCTCCGGATCGAGGAGGAGCTCGGGGACCGCGCGCGCTACGCGGGCCGCTCCGGGGTCGCGGCGATCTGACTGGCTGCCGATGCCGAGCACTCAGACCAAGCACAACGACGATCGCGCGGCGCGGCGAGTGAGGGCGGTGTGGCGAGATGACCGGTTCGCATCCTGACATCACGCCGTTGCCCGATCTCGTGCACGGGCGCTCCCGCGCCGGGCCGGTCCGCGACCGGCGCCCCGTCTACGTGGATCTGCTGCCGCCGTGTAACGCGGGCTGCCCGGCTGGTGAGAACATCCAGGCCTGGCTGTCGCACACCCAGGCCGGTGATCACGAGCTGGCGTGGCGTCAGCTGGTCGCCGACAACCCGCTGCCCGCGATCCATGGGCGTGTCTGTTACCACCCGTGCGAAAGCGTGTGTAACCGCGCCAACCTCGACAGCGCGGTCTCCGTGCACTCCGTCGAGCGGTTCCTCGGCGACCTCGCGCTCGAGCGAGGATGGCAATGCGATCCGCCGCCGGCGCGCAGCGGACAGCGGGTGCTGGTGATCGGGTCCGGACCGAGTGGCCTGTCGGCCGCCTACCACCTGGCTCGGCTCGGCCACGAGGTCGAGATCCGCGACGCCGGCGCCGAGCCGGGCGGGATGATGCGCTATGGGATCCCCGCCTACCGGATGCCGCGCGACGTCCTCGACGGCGAGGTGGCGCGGATCGTGGCGCTGGGCGTGCTCGTCACCTGCGGGCACCGGGTCGAGGATCTCGTCGCCGAACGTGATGAGGGCGGCTTCGGGGCGGTCTTCGTCGCGGTTGGCGCCCACCTCTCAAAGCGCGTCGAGATCCCGGCCCGGGATGCCGGGCCGATCGTCGACGCGGTCTCGTTCCTGCGCAGCGTTGCCTCCGGCGAGCGACCGGTGATCGGGCGCCGGGTTGCGGTCTACGGCGGGGGCAATACTGCGATGGACGCCGCCCGGGTGGCCCGGCGGCTCGGGGCGGAAGAGACGCTGATCGTCTACCGCCGCACCCGCGAGCAGATGCCGGCCCACGAAGAGGAGGCGCAGGACGCCGAGCGCGAAGGGGTACGGATCAACTGGCTGCGGACGATCACCGCCTTCGAAGGTCCCGAGCTGCAGGTCGAGGTGATGGACCTCGACGAGGCGGGCTTCCCGCAGCCGACCGGCCGGTTCGAGACACTCGCCGCGGACACGGTGATCCTGGCGCTCGGCCAGGAGACCGACACCGCCTTCATGCGTGGCGTGCCGGGGATCGAGTTCGATCCCGACGGCACCGGTCAGGTGTCGGCGTCGCTGATGACCGGATGCCCGGGGGTGTTCGCGGGCGGGGACATGGTGCCGAGCGAGCGCACGGTCACGGTCGGCGTGGGTCACGGCAAGAAGGCGGCGCGCCACATCGACGCCTGGCTGCGCGGCAGCGACATCGTCGGCGCACGCAAGCACGACACGGCGAGCTTCGACAAGCTGCACCCGTGGTTCTTCGGTGACGCCGACCGCCGTCAGCAGCCTGAGCTTGCACCGCAGCGGCGCGTCACCGGGTTTGCCGAGGTGGTGGGCGGGCTGTCGGTCGAGCAGGCCGGCTTCGAGGCAGGTCGATGCCTGTCGTGCGGCAACTGCTGCGAGTGCGACGGATGCGTGGGCGCATGCCCCGAGGACGCGGTGATCAAGCTCGGCCCCGGGCACCGCTACCGGTTCGAGTACGACCGCTGCACCGGCTGCGGGGCGTGCTTCGAGCAGTGCCCGGTGCACGCGATCGAGATGTTCCCGGAGCCCGTGTGATGCGGGTGACGATCGACGGCAACGAGGCTGCGGCCTCGGTCGCCTACCGACTCAACGAGGTCTGCTGCATTTATCCGATCACGCCGTCCTCGCCGATGGCTGAACTGGCCGACGAGTGGTCGAGCCAGGGGCGGCCCAACGTCTGGGACACGGTGCCGACCGTGGTCGAGATGCAGAGCGAGGGCGGCGCGGCCGGGGCGCTCCACGGTGCGCTACAGGGCGGGGCGCTCGCGACCACGTTCACGGCCTCCCAGGGCCTGCTGCTGATGATTCCGAACATGTACAAGATCGCCGGTGAGCTGACCGCAGCCGTGCTCCACGTCGCCTCACGCTCGCTGGCGGCGCAGGGACTATCGATCTTCGGCGATCACTCGGATGTGATGGCGGTGCGCCAGACGGGCTTCGCGCTGCTCGCCTCGGCGTCGGTGCAGGAGGCCCACGACCTGGCGTTGGTGGCGCAGGCCGCCACGCTCCGGACGCGGGTGCCGTTCGTACATTTCTTCGACGGCTTCCGCACCTCGCACGAGCTGAACACCGTCGAGCTGCTCTCCGACGACGACCTCCGCGCTCTGGTGGGAGCGGACCTCGTCCGCGCACACCGCGAGCGGGCCCTATCGCCGGAGCGGCCGTTCATCCGCGGCACCGCGCAAAACCCCGACGTCTACTTCCAGGCGCGCGAGACCGTGAACCCGTTCTACGCCCGCATCCCAGAGGTCGTGGAGGACGCAATGGAGCACCTGGGGGACCGCACCGGTCGCCGCTACGGCCTCGTCGACTACACCGGACACCCCGAAGCCGAGCGCGTGCTGGTCATGATGGGCTCGGGCGGCGAAACGGCCGGCGAGACCGTCGCATTCCTCGAGGCGCGAGGCGAGCGAGTCGGCGTAGCGCAGGTCCGGCTGTTCCGGCCGTTCCCGGCCCAGGCACTGATCCGGGCACTGCCGCCCGCCGTCCGCCAGATCGCCGTGCTCGACCGGACCAAGGAGCCAGGTTCGATCGGCGAGCCACTGTACCTCGACGTGAACGCCGCGCTGAGCGCGGCGCAGGCGGACGGGGAGATAGCCGTGATGCCTCGGGTGACCGGCGGGCGCTACGGCCTGTCGTCCAAGGAATTCAGCCCAGGCATGGTCACCGGGGTGTTCGAGGAGCTGGCGGCTGAGCGGCCGCGACGGCGGTTCACGATCGGCATCATCGACGACGTCGCTCAAACCAGCTTGCCCTACGACTCCTCGCTCGAGATCGAGTCGCCGACCACCGTTCGCTCGGTTTTCTTCGGCCTCGGCTCGGACGGGACCGTCGGCGCGAACAAGAACACGATCAAGATCCTCGGGTCCGAGGAGGGTGTGCACGCCCAGGGTTACTTCGTCTATGACTCGAAGAAGTCGGGATCGCAGACCGTGTCGCACCTGCGTTTCGGCCCGGAGCCGATCCGAGCGCCATACCTCGTCGGACAGGCGAGCTTCGTCGGCTGCCATCACTTCGGGCTGCTCGAGCGAGCGGAAGTGCTCGGGCGGGCTGCCCCCGGCGCCAAGCTGCTGCTCAACTGCCGGCACGCGGCCGACGAGGTCTGGGAGGCGCTGGCCCGCCCGGTTCAGGAGCAGATCGTCGCCAAGGGCATTGAGCTGTACGTGATTGACGCCGCCCGGATCGCCCGTGATGCCGGCCTCGCAGGGCGAATCAACACCGTCCTTCAGACGTGCTTCTTCGCTATCTCCGGCGTGCTGCCACGCGAGCAGGCGATCGAGCGGATCAAGGCCACGATCACGAAGACGTACGGCCGCCGCGGCGACGAGGTGGTGAGACGCAACCGAGCGGCCGTCGATAGCGCGCTCGCGGGGTTGCACAGGATCGAGGTTCCCGACCGGGTGACCTCGACGCGCGAGCCCGAACCGATGGTGCCGGCGTACGCGCCGGAGTTTGTCCGCACGGTCACCGCGACGATGATGGCTGGTCGGGGCGACGAGCTCCCGGTCAGCGCGCTGCCGATCGACGGCACGTACCCGAGCGGCACGACGGCGTACGAGAAGCGCAACATCTCCGAGCTGGTCGCGGCCTGGGACTCCGACCTCTGCATCCAGTGCGGCAACTGCAGCTTCGTCTGCCCACACAGCGTGATCCGCTCCCGCTACTACGACCCGGCCCGCCTGGACGGTGCGCCCGAGGGGTTCCACTCGGCTGCGCTGGAAGCCCCCGGGCTCCCCGACGCGCGTTACACCCTGCAGGTCTACGTCGAGGACTGCACCGGCTGCGGGCTGTGCGTCGAGGCCTGCCCGGTCACGTCGCCCGGCGACCCGATCAGTAAAGCGATCAACCTGACTGCGCGCGAGCCACTGCTGGGCGCCGAGCGGACGAACATCGCATTCTTCGAGTCGCTGCCCGCGAGCGACCGCTCGCGGGTTGACTTCGGAACAGTGCGCGGGACGCAGTTCCTCGAGCCGCTGTTCGAGTTCTCCGGCGCGTGCGCGGGCTGCGGCGAGACCCCGTACATCAAGCTCCTCTCGCAGCTCTTCGGCGATCGGCTGATGGTCGCCAACGCGACCGGGTGCTCGTCGATCTACGGCGGGAACCTGCCCACGACGCCGTGGACGACCGACGCCGACGGGCGGGGCCCGGCGTGGTCGAACTCGCTGTTCGAGGACAACGCCGAGTTCGGGCTCGGCTTCCGGCTCGCCGCCGACGGCCACACCGAGCTGGCCCGCCGACGCCTGGAGGAGCTGCGCGACCGGATCGGCGCCGAGCTGGTCGACGAGATCCTCGCGGCGCCGCAGTTGAGGGAGTCAGAGCTGCGGGCCCAGCGCGAGCGCGTCACCGAGCTGCGGAAGCGGCTCGACGGCCTCGAAGAGTCCGCCGTCAGCGATCTTGTGAGCGTCGTCGATCACCTGGTCCGGCGAAGCGTGTGGCTCGTCGGCGGCGACGGCTGGGCGTATGACATCGGCGCCGGCGGACTCGACCACGTCCTCGCCAGCGGGCGCAATGTCAACGTCCTGGTGCTCGACACCGAGGTCTACTCGAACACCGGCGGGCAGATGTCTAAGGCGACCCCGCTCGGCGCCGTCGCCAAGTTCGCCGCCGCCGGCAAGAACGTGCCGAAGAAGGACCTCGCGCTGCAGGCGATCGCCTA
>PMOY01000147.1 GCA_003165655.1 Solirubrobacterales bacterium | reverse complement strand
GCGGCGTGGTAGGCGGCCCGGTCCCGCTCGCCGATCTCGACCGCGTGCAGACCGACCGCCGCCGCGAGCTCTCGCGCCTTCGCGAGCGCCCGTTCTGACGTACCTGAGATCGCCGCGCCGGCACCCTGAAAGCTCGCGCCGTACGCGGTCACCGTCATCAGCGGGTGGAGCGAGAACGCCTCGTGCGAAGCGAGCACTGCGAGCGTGCTCGCCCCCGAGCAATGGCCGACCAGGGGACCCGGTGATACACAGCGCGCGGCCGCGGCGATCTGATCGTCCGGAACGCAGAGCAAGACGACATCGGCGTCGCCGCATGCGGCGCCGCGACCGAGCGGCCCGTCGATCGCGTAGCCGGCCTCACCCAGCGCGACCGCCAACGCTCGGCCTAGCCGGCCTGCGCCGACGACGGTGACGCTACTGCGCGTGGGTGGAGAGGAGAGTTTCCGTTCCAGTTCTCTCATGGAGATACCGGTCGGTGATGTGGATGTTGATGCTGGCGAAGAGTCTGTGGTCCGTCCCCGTGAAGGTGGCGGCCACGCATGAATTCTACCCGTCGGCGGGGGGAAATAACATACCTTTCTCGTGACTGAGCCTGCAGAGCGCCGGGACCTCTTGAAGATGGTCTATGACGAGGCGATGGGCTGCGTCCGCTGTCCGCTGCACGAGACCCGGACGACGGTTGTGTTCGGGGCCGGCAACGCCGACGCCGAGCTGATGTTCATCGGCGAGGCGCCCGGCGCCAACGAGGACAAGCAGGGGCTCCCGTTCGTCGGCCAGGCCGGGAAGCTCCTCGACAAACTGCTCGCGGAGATCGGCATGGAGAGGCGCGACGTGTTCGTGCTCAACGTGTTGAAGTGCAGACCTCCCGGCAACCGCGACCCGCATCCCGCCGAGATCGAGTCCTGTCAGGACTATCTCTGGCGGCAGGTCGAGCTGATCGAGCCGACGGTGATCTGCACGCTCGGGAACTTCTCGACCAAGCTCCTGCGTCGGGACGGGACCGGGATCTCGCGGCTCCACGGCGTCGAGGAGGTGCGCATCGTCGGGGGTCGCGCGGTCAGGCTGTACCCGCTCTTCCACCCCGCGGCCGCCCTCTACACGCCACGGATGCTCGAGACGCTGCGCACGGACTTCCGGCGCCTGCCCGAGGTGCTCGCACTCGGGCCGCCGCCGCAGCCTCGCGTGGGCGCAGAGCCGGCGCTGGCCGATGGCCGCGGACTGGACGCTGCGCCGGCGCTGCCCGATGTCGGCGGGGCGAGCGCCGAGCTCGCCCAGCCCGATCTCCTCGGGCCGATCCCCGAGCTCGAACCCGAGCAGCAGTCGGCGCCGATCGAGCGCAAGCCGGCGGCACAACTCGGGTTGTTCTGAGATCTCCGAGACGTTGCCCAGGCTTGCTTGCCGGGTCGCGCGGAGGGCTAGACCAGCTCTGGGCTCATCGCCGCTTCGGGCGTTCCGGTGGCGGCGGCCGGGTCGGGTGATTGGTCGCTGCGGTCGGGCGGTGTGTGGCCGGGTCTCAGTGCGATCGCGAACGCGAGCAGGGCGCCAACGGCCTGGACAGCGAGGACGACGGCCGCGAACCCGGCCGGCTTCTGGCTCGCGTGGAGCAGGAGCACGGGCTCGCCGACCGCCACGGCCGCGAGCACGATCAGGAACCAGAATCGCTTCAGCGCGAGCATGTATTGGATCGCGAGATAGGTGGCGGCGAGCATCGTGAACGCGAGGCCGAGAAGGAACAGCGAGTTGTAGGCCCCGAGGCGCTTGCGCCCGAACGCAAGCTTGAGGAGCAGGTGTGGCGCCACCGCGAAGATGAGCAGGCAGGGGACCGCGACTACCGCGATGATGATCAGCGCGCGCGCGAGCACCGGGCGCGTGTCCTCGCCGTCGGCGCGCCGCCGCGACACCTCGGGCACGAGATAGAAGCCGGCGCCCATGGCGACCCAGATCACCACCTTCGCGGCGACCGCCGTGGCGCCGTACGAGCTCGCCAAGGCGGTGGAGAAGCGGTGCTTGGCGACGATGATGTCGATGTTCTGGAGCACCGCGATCACGGCCAGAGCCGCGATCGGTGCCCATGCACGCTTGACGTGCAGCCACAGGCTGAGCGCCGGGCCTTGTCCTGGCACGGGCAAACCGACCTGCTTGCGGATGACCACAAGGCAGTAGAGCGACATCGCCACGAATGACAGCGGCGTTCCCAGGTAGGCGCCGGTGACACCGAGCCCGGCGAGGGCCAGGGCAGCGCCGATGATCAAGCGGACGGTCTGCTCGCCGATCAGGCTGATCCCGACGGTGCGGTAGTCGCCGGCGCCCTGGAGTACGCCGCGCAGGATCGTCAGCAGCAGATACAGGCAGCCGGCCGGGATTCCCAGCGCGGCTGCCCACGCGTCGTGCCTGACGCCCACGGCATCCGCGATCGGCTGGCGCAGAAGCACGGAAACGACGCTCATCACAGCCGTGAAGACGAGGATCGACCGCGTCCAGCTGCGGACCGTCGCGGCCAGACCCGCCCCCACGCCGAGATGACCGAGCACGCCTTCGCGCGCGGTTGCCACCTGCATCGCGTAGCCGGCGACTGCGAGGATGAGGAAGTAGCTGACGAGCGCCGCGAGCGACCCGTAGTCGCTGATCAGCCGCGCGAACACGACCGTCGAGCCGAGCGCGATCACGTTGTTGGCCATCATCGCGATCGCCAGCCACGACGCCTTCGCGGTCTCCGAACCACGCACGCTGCTCAGCGTCGACGCGTAGCGCTGCCTGACCGAAGCAAGACGACCCGTTCCCGATCGCGTCGCACGAGGGCTCATCGCCTGAGTGACGGTAGCGAAGCGGGCCGTCATCAGGTCGCGTGGCGACTCCGTGGCCGCCACCACGACGTCCTCTATCGTTCCGCACCGGCGATGCTACGTCCACGGCCTCCAGCGACGGTGCCCGAGTCACGCGGGGGCGGGTGACGCGGCGGGTAGAGACGATCGGCCCGGGGGAGACCGAGGCGCTCGGCGCCGAGCTGGCCGTGACCCTGGGGCCTGGAGACATCGTCCTCGTCGAGGGCGAGCTTGGCGCGGGTAAGACGACGTTCGTGCGTGGGGCCTGCCGCGCGCTCGGAGTCACCGACCCGGTCACAAGCCCCACGTTCACGATCGGCCAGCGCTACGAGGGCCGCGTGCCCGTCGCGCACCTCGACCTGTACCGGCTGGCGGCCGCGCTGCCCGGCGCGGCGGCGGCGGGCGCGCTCCCGGGTGAGGACCCGGCGCTGCTGGCGGATTACCTCGGGCCCGCGGTGATCGCGTTCGTCGAGTGGCCCGCAGGCGGCGAGCAAGCGCTGGGGGCTCATGCGAGGATCGTGCGCCGGATCCGGCTCTGGCATGCCGGCGGGGACCGCCGGGTGGTGGAGATCGAATGAGGATCCTCGCGGCGCTGGAGATCGCATGAGGATCCTTGCGTTCGACACGGCCACCGATGCGACGGCTGTGGCGCTCAGCGATCCCGCGGTCGGGCTCCAGCTGGAGCTGCGCGACGACCCTTCGCCTGGGGAGCGTCCCGGGCACGCCACGCGACTGCTGTCGATGATCGCCGACCTGCTCGCGCGCGCCGACGGCGGCTGGGAAGCGGTGGGTCAGATCGCCGTCGGCATCGGTCCGGGGAGCTTCACGGGGCTGCGGATCGGGATCGCGACCGCGCGCGCGCTCGCCCTCGCCCGAGAGCTCCCGCTCGTCGGGATCTCGAGCCTGCACGCGCTCGCCACCGGCGCGGTCGAGGCCGGCGAGGGCCGCGATGGCGGGCGCGCCGTCCTCGCCGTGATCGACGCCCGCCGCGGCGAGGCGTTCGCAGCGGCGTGGCGCGGTCCGCACCGTGAGCTTGATCCCTGCGCGCTCGGACCGGAGGTGCTCGCGATCGAGGTCGCCCGGCTCGGCGGGGCGGGCGGTGCGGGCGACGCGGGACGCTTGGCCCCGCTGGCGATCGGGGACGGGGCGCTACGATTCAGGAGTCTGCTCGAGGTCGCAGGGGCCGGGATACCGCCTGATGATTCGATGCTGCATCGGATCAGCGCCGTCAACCACTGCCGGCTCGCGGCCGGTCTCCCCGCCGCTTTCTCGACCGAGGTCGAGCCGGTGTACCTTCGAGCACCTGACGCGGAGATCGCCGATCGCGAGCGCCACCCGCGAGCGACGTGACAGACGAATCCATCACGATCCGCCGACTTGGCTACTCGGATCTCCCGCACGTGATCGCCATCGAGCGCCGGGCGTTCCCCACGCCATGGTCTCTGGCGATGTTCGTGCTCGAGCTCTC
>PMOY01000414.1 GCA_003165655.1 Solirubrobacterales bacterium | reverse complement strand
TCTCTCCTCCGCAAATTATGCACGTCAATCCCATTGGGCAACCATAGCAGCCGGCGATCGATCGTCCTGGCCGACCTGAGCGAACCAGGGAGGTATGCTGAGACTACGCGCCGATTGTCTCGAGTTGCCTCCGGGTCGCCGGATGCCATCGGCTGGCCGCGTTATTGTGCACCCTGCCAGCGAGGCATGCCAGCGAAGACTGACTTGCGGTCCGGCACCCCACGCACCAGCCCGAGGGAACCGCTGTTACTATTGCGCGTTGTGCAGGTTCGACGAATTCCTCAATATGTCGTGTCGCTGATTAAGACGGATCGACAGTTGCGCGCCCGTCGCGCTCACGGCCAGTTGGCGAGTGGCGAGCCGATCGTCACCTCCTCAACGTACATGCCGTGGAATCATGACCTTGAGTGGCAACAGATGTGGCCTGAGTTTCGCGAGCACACCCTCGTAGACGACATGCGCTGCTACGAACTTTGGCAGCTCGTTCCGCAGGTTGCGCCGTTAGATGGATGCCTCATTGAGGTCGGCGTCTGGCGCGGTGGCACCGGCGCGCTGATCGCGCATCGGGCGAACCGTGCGGGCATCTCTGCCCCAGTCTACTTGTGTGACACGTTCGCCGGCGTGGTCAAAGTTAGCGACCGTGACCCATACTATAGCGGCGGGGAGCACGCTGACACGTCGCGAGAGCATGTAGCGAGGCTTCTGAATCACCTCCAACTCCCCAACGCGGTACTGCTTGAAGGTATCTTTCCGGACGAGACCGCCTCGGAGATCCCTGAAGAGCACGTGCGCTTCTGCCACATCGACGTCGACGTCTATGACTCGGCCTCCGACGTCCTAGAGTGGGTATGGCCGCTCCTCGTTCCTGGTGGACTAGTGATTTTCGACGACTACGGGTTCCCCACTACACCCGGCGTGACGCGACTTGTCGACGAGCAGCGGCATGTCGACGACCGACTCGTGCTCCACAATCTTAATGGTCACGGGATAATCACCAAGATGCCACCGGCCTAATCCTTGGAACGGTTGGGAGGACGCTATACGGACGCCGGGAGCGCGATTGTCTACGCTGGTCCCGATGTCCTGTGCACGTCACCGGTGCGGTCGGATCGGAGACCCTGGCGCCCTATATGCGTGTGTAACGCAGCGCCCTAGATGCTGCGTTCATAGACATCCATGAGCGCCTCCAGGTACCCCCTTGAGGTGTTGCGCGCGACTATCCGGAGATGGCCCGCCCGTCCAAGCTGGTCCGATAACGCCACATCCCGACCTAGCTTCAGGAGGGCGGCGGCAAGAGCCCCGGTGTGGCCCGCCGGAAACAACAGTCCGTCGTGCCCATGGCTTATAAGCTCCTTGAGACCGCCACGATCCGACGCGATGACAGGACAACCTCGCGCGCCCGCCTCCAGCACCACCATGGGGCAGTTTTCCTCCCAGAGTGAGGGAACTACCAAGGCGGACGCGCGATCCATGAGACCAGCGATCTCACTCCACTCGCGTCGTCCGAGGTAACGGACTGACCCGGCGCGGTCCGCGTCTTGAACATCTCGCTGAAGCGGGCCCTCTCCCACGACCACGACATCGATCTCGTCTGCCACCAGCCGGGCAGCAGCAAGAAGTACGTCAATGCCCTTCGCCTCTTCGAGGCGACCAACGAACAGCGCCATCGGGGCACGAGCCTCCGTCCGCTCACCTGGCTCGCGGAACTGCTCGTCCGCAACGAAGTTGGGAATCATATGCATGCGATTGGCTGGGAGACCGCCTTCGACCAGTACCTCAACGCAGTGCTTGCTGGGCACAATGAACGCGTCGATAAGGTGGTACATACGACGAGTGCGCGTGAGCAGCGCTTCGACTGCGGCTACGGTACTGGCCGCCCGTGAGTTCTTTATGCAGCGATGCGCAATGACATGACCCGGATGCCCCGTAACACATCGACGACAAGGGGCGTGCTCCGTGTAGGCGAGATAGCTGGGGCAGACAGGTTTGAAATCGTGCACGGTCATCACCGTGGGGATGTCCTGGGCTGCCAGCTCATCGACCACGGACAGGGTTAACTGGTGATAGACGTTGTGCAGATGTGCTATGTCTGGCCGTCTGTTCTCAAGAAGACGCCTTAGTGACCTGCGGGCCTCCAGCGAGTAGATTGACGCTGCGGCGCTCCGGGCTTGGCTAAAGACGCTGTGGGGGCCGCTGTAGTAACGCCCGCGAGGAAAGTAGCCCGACTCCGCACAGGGCACGTTGCGAGGGTCCTGCATGGCGAAGAACGACACGTTGTGGCCATTCGATCGCAGCAAATCTGCCGTGCGAAACATCACCGTCTCGGCACCAGCGCGCCCGTAGAGGAACTTGTTGACTTGAAGGACCCGCATCCACCTACCGATCAGAGCAATCCCAGTACCGCGTCATACACGCCTTCAATCGACTGGGGCGGAGACTCGACCTCAAATGAGCAGGCGAGAACACCCAGATCCTTATGCCCCCCTGAGATCCGTCGGTGGTTGACATCGGGCGCAAAGATGCTCCCGTAGAGGCCGAAGTCGACTCCGTACCCTTCGATCAGCTTGAAGAGCACCGGCGGGTATCGGCCTATGCAGGCGCCGTCGACGACCTCTTCGCGGTTCTTGACCCACTCGAGCACGCCCGCCCCAGTAGAGGGATCGACGATGCCCTCTAGGACCGCTCGCACATGGGCCCGCATTTCTGGTGTGTCCTCCCGCAGCTCGATCCCGCCGAACAGGTTGC
>PMOY01000312.1 GCA_003165655.1 Solirubrobacterales bacterium | reverse complement strand
CCGGCGAGCCTCAGCCGTTGCCTGGGCCGACACGGTGCCGCGCCGGCGGGCGGCCCCTACACCGCGCCCGCTCCGACCTGCACCACCGCCGCAGCGAACGCGTCGACGTCCGCCGCCGTTGTGTCCCAGGCGCACATCCAGCGCACCTCGCCCGAATGCTCGTCCCACACGTAGAAGGGAAAGCGCTCCTGCAGGCGCTCGACGGCGCCGGGCGGGAGCGTGGCGAAGACGGCGTTCGCTTGCACCGGTCGGGTGATCGTGACCCCCGGCAGATCGCTCACCGCGGCCGCCAGACGCCTCGCCATCGCGTTGGCGTGCCCGGCGAGCCGGAGATAGAGCTCGTCGGTGAGCAGCGCGTCGAGCTGGGCCGCCAGGAAGCGCATCTTCGACGCGAGCTGGAGCGACTGCTTACGCAGATAGAGGAACCCGTCCGCGAGCTCGGCGGTGAGGACGACGACGGCCTCCGCGCCGAGCAGTCCGTTCTTGGTCCCGCCGAAGGAGACGATGTCGACCCCCGCGTCGGTGCTCAGCGCCCGTAGCGGCACGCCGAGCGCGGCGGCGGCGTTCGACAGGCGGGCGCCGTCCATGTGGAGGATGAGTCCGCGGGCATGGGCGACGTCGGCGAGTGCGGCCACTTCGTCGAGGCTGTAGACCGTCCCGAGCTCCGTGCTCTGTGAGATCGAGACGACCCGCGCCTGCACGGCGTGCTCGTCGCCCCGCCGTACGACGGCCGTGGCGGTGACGAGGTCGGGCGTCAGCTTCCCGTCGATGCCGGCGACGCAGAGGAGCTTCACCCCCGCGATCGCCTCCGGAGCGCCGCACTCGTCGACGTTCAGGTGGGCGGTATCGGCGCAGATCGCCGCCTCCCACGGACGACACGCAGCGCGCAGCGCGAGCACGTTCGCGGCCGTCCCGTTGAATACGGGAAACGCCTGCGCGGCCTCGCCGAAGTGCTCCCGGAAGCGCGCCTGGACCCGGTCGGTCCACGCGTCGTGGCCGTACCCGGCGGCGTGGCCGACGTTCGCATCGGCGATCGCGTCGAGCACGGCTGGGTGGATCCCAGCCTGATTATCGGAGGCGAAGCCGCGCGCGCTCATCGCGGGCGCCTCCACGCGGCGGCTCTCATGCCGCGAGCTTGGCCTGCAGCGAGGAGTAGAAGATCGACAGCGGAAACTCGTCCGCGAGGACCAGGTCGAGATAGCTGCGGGGAGCCTCGGTCTCGTCGAGCTCGCGCGCTCCGGCGGCCCAGCGCGAGCCTGCGGCGGGCGCCACGCTCGCGGCGACGAGGTCGTGTCCCGCGCACCAGTGGGCCAGCTTCGAGCGATCGATGCCGGCCCGGTAGAGCTCGAGCACCTCTCGGCGCACCGCCGCTACCCCGTCGGCCACGCTGCCCCACTCGATCGTCAGCCGATTGTCGGTCCAGTGCACGTGCCCGTGACGGTGCAGGTGCGCGAACAGGAGCTGCCCGCCGAGGCCGTCGTAGTTACGCACGCGCGGACCGGTGATCGGGAAGCGCAGCAGACGATCGAAAAGGATCGCGTACTGGACGTGGCGCCCGAACGCGAAGCCTTCGCGCTCGAGCTCGACGGCCTCGCCGAAGGCGATCAGGTCGCAGCGGAGCTCCTCCAGCGCGTACATCCAATACGGCGCACGCTGGCGGATCATGAACGGATCGAACGGGAGCTCGCCGTGACTGTGGTTGCGATCGTGGATCAGGTCCCAGAGCACGTAGGCGTCGCGGGACAACGACGGTGATCGCAAGAGGCACGCCGCGTCGGGGGGAAGATTGAGCCCGAGGAGCTCGCCGGCCGCTCCCGCCACGCGGCGGAATCGCTCAGCCTCACGATCGCAGAAGATCGCACCGAAGTTGTTCACTGGGCGACCCTTGACCGACACCGTCTCGGGGAACAGCACCGCGCACTCGCTGTCATACCCCCGCGTGTGGTCGACGAGCTCGACCGGGACGAACTTCGGATTCTGATAACGGGCGCGCTCGAGCTCGGCCACCCAGTCGGGCCAGGGAACGCGCACGATCAGCGCCTCGAAGCACGTTGCCCGTGAGGCGTTCTGCTTGTACATCGGCAGCACGACCAGGTGCTCGACGCCTTCCTCGCGGCACAGCTCCGGACGGAACTGCTCGAGCGCCCGTGTGAAATCCGGCCGGTCGTACCCCGACTGCGCCCACGCCTCCAGATCCTCGACGACGGCGTCGAGGTAGCCACGCTGATGCGAAAAATGCGGCGCGAGGCGAGCGATCGCCGCCGCGATCGCGTCCACGTGCGCCCGCGCCGCCGCCGCATCGTGCGCCGAGGTGTCGATCGAGCCATCGTCGGACTGCAGCAGGGCGAGCGCGTCGCAGGCATCGCGCAGCTGCGGCCACGCCGGGTCGGCCAGGGCCGCCGACGGGGGGCGGACGGCCGGCGATGCGAACGCGTGGCTACCGGCCCAGTAGACGACGTTGCGCCACAGCTCGGAGTGATCGAGCGCGCGGATGCAGTCGTCGCCGAACAGGTCGGAGTCGGCGAGCACGACCACGCGACCGCTCCCGTGCTCCATCGCCGCAAGCAGTGGCGCCCCCGGCGTCGACGCGGTCGGGCTGGTCCGGAGTGGCACGCAGGCATCAGCGGGCGCCGCGATCGTCGTGGCCCGGTAGAAGCACGCCGCGCGCACGCGCGCGAGAAGGTCCCCACCGCCGCGTTCGGCCCCCTCGAGCTCGCCGAGCACCCAGCTCGGAGCGCCGAGACGGTGGTGCATGTAGTCCTGGACAGTGTCGTTCTCGAGCCGCAGGCGATAGGGGGTAAGCAGCTCGTTCAGGTTGCTGCCGTACTTCTCATTCTCGGTCTCGCCGAGCACGATCAGCCCACCGCCGGAGCGCACGAATGCCTCGATCGCATCGACCTCCGGCACGGAGAAGCGTGGCGATCCCACGCCCGTCGTCCGCTCCCACGCCGGCTCCGACGGGTGCGCGATCACGAGCACGTCGACCTCTCGCAAGCGCTCGGCGCTGAGCGGCCCGTCGACGTTGGCCGCGACGGCGAAGTCGCACTCGGCAAGGGTCGCCGCCGCCAGCACGTAGGAGGAGTCCGGAGGATGGGACGGCTGCATCGAGCGAGCGAGCTCGGGGCGGATCGTCCACGCCTCGCTGTGCGCCTCGTCGAAGAGCACGCGCGCTCGCCGGGGGACCGCCGGCGCGGCGGCGGCGGCCGGCATTGCAGCCGAGCTCTGAGATTCCCGCAGCGCGCTCATGAGATCGAGGGTATACGGCGAGAAAACGTTTGTCGATGCCGATATGGATTCATTCCGCGCAATAAACCCTCGTGCGGACACGCTTCACCGACGGATTCTTGCGCGGCTGGTGCGAGGGCGGCCGCCGCGGTCAGCAGCTCGGGCACGGTTTCGTCGAGCCCGGCGCGAGGGTGATGATCGTCGCCGATGGTTGCTGATTGGCACGGATCTTGAACAGGTATTGCTTGCCGATCGCGCCCGGCTCCACGATGCTGACGGTGAACCGCGCTCCGACGCGCAGGTGCAGGCCATCGACGAGGCGGGTCAGGGTTACCGTCCGGGTCCGCGGCGGCCGGACGGTCCGACACTTCTTGTCCTTGCCCTTGCCCGTGCACACTCGACGGATCGCGACACTCTCAGTGTGCGCCTTGACCCCGCATCCCTTGACCGCGCAGGACAGCTTGACCTTCGCCGCGCCCGGCACCGCATACACAACCAATGCTCGCACCACCGTGTAGGTGCTCAAGGTGGGAGTGAACGACCACCCCATCGTCGAGTTCAGTCGCGCGGGCGCGGGGATCTTGATCGTCCCGGTGGCGGTGTTCGACGTGCCACCCGAGTCCATTGCTTCGTAGGTGAACCGGTCGGAGCCGCTGTCTCCGGATCTCGGCGTATAGGTGACCGCGCCGGTCGTCTGCTTGATCTTGCCAAGCTTCCCGCCCGCCGGGGGCGTCACGATCGCATACGTCAGTTTCGCCCCCGCCGGCCCGGCACACGAGAGCTTGACCGTCGCCGTCTTCGCGTTCTTCGCCATCTTCGTGCTGACGTTCTTGCACACCGGCACGGCGAGGCGAGGCACGGTTATCGTGACGGTCGCGGTGTTCGATACCCCCCAGGGGTCGCTCACCTGGTAGGTGAAGGCGTCCTGCCCGCCGAACCCGCCGGCCGATGTGTACGTGACCTGGCCGGTCGCCTGATCGATCGTGCCCAGGCTCCCATCGGCCGGGCCGGTAACGATCCCGTAGGTCAGCGGCACGCCCGCCGGACCGGCACACGCCAACGAGGCCGTCACGGCACCACCGCCCACCGGGGCGTTCGCCGCAACGTTCGTGCACGTGGGCGCCGGCGGAGCGAACACCCACGCCGCCCCGACGTTTCCGTTGTCGCTGTAGCCGCCGATCAGCGCCGTGTCGCCATCGGAGGACATGGCGCCATCGGAGCCGAAGAAGCCCTCGCCGATCTCGTCACCGGCGGTGAGCTTCGCCCCCTGCTGCGTCCACACCCCGCCCGAGCGCGCGAACACCCACGCTGCACCGACGTAGTGATTGTCGTGGTACCCGGCGATCAGCGCCGTGTTGCCGTCGGTGGATAG
>PMOY01000005.1 GCA_003165655.1 Solirubrobacterales bacterium | reverse complement strand
GCGGTCTCTCTCCCGGGAGCCGGCGCCTCCGTCGGAGGCGAGCTGAGGCTTGCTAGCGATCGGCATTACACGGGAGACGCAAAGCAGATCGAATTCGCGGCGAATCCACCCGAAGTGCGAATTCGGGGCGCGGCGGACGTGTTGCGCGAAATCGCAATGGCGGCCGACGGGCTTGGGCCCGCGGGGGGCGACCTCGTGCGGGTCTGCTTCACGTTGCTCCGTCTGCCTCCGGGGTCTCCGTTCAGTCTCTTCGGGTTCAACCTCGTTGACGTCGGTCCAGAAGGCAGGGTCGTCGATGAAGTGTCGTCTGACACGGAGATTGTGTACGCGCTGATCGTCAACCAGCCCGTGGCGGTCATTCGAGAGACCGCGGTCCGTTTTCTACTTGATCTCGTGCGACGCCAAGCTGTGGTGATGCAAGTGGCGCGCGAAGATCGCGACTCTCTCGAGAGACTGCCGAGCCGTGTCGCGGAAGGCGACTCCGCGAATGCGGACCTGGCGCTCGACTTGCCCCCGGCAGTGCCGGCAGCGATGGCTGCCCTCGGCGACCTCACCGCCAGCGTCGGAGTACGCCTGATCGTGAGATTTCGGCCCGATCCCTTCCCCAGCCAGGCGGACACCGCCAGAAGGGTTAGCGAGCTCCGCGACCTCTATAACAAGGAAGAAGCCGTCCACTCGGCCGTAGACCGGGCGGTCGCAGAGCTCGGCGCCAGGCCTATGTCAATCCGCGGCGGGCGAGAGGACATCCGCCAGTTCATCAGTCGCCGGGCGACGCTGCAGGGCTGGCAGCAATACACCAATCAGGCAGTGCGTGACGCGATCGTTTGCGGCAACGGATATCTGTCTATGACGATGCTCGGGCTCGAAGGTCGGATGCGCTGCCTCCGACCGGAGAAGGTCATCATCAGGGGCGACGGGAGCTACAGCGAGATCGGCAGCTCTACGACGCTTCCCGGACCGTCGGTGGCCCATCTCCCTGGTATTACGCAGATCCAGTCGCCGTACGGTGTGTCCTGGCTTGAACCTTTTCTGTTCCTCCTGACTCGTCGCCGCCTCTACGCGAGCGCATTGAGCTTTGCTCGATCGGTCCAGATCGAGATGGTGTCCGATGAGTCCAAGGAGCGCCTCGAAAGCACGTTGGTCATGATCCGAACGTTCAATGAAGAGGCAGACGCGCGTCGCGACGCCCTTCTGGCCGGCTTTCCGCGTGAACGAACCGATCCGACGGAGGGCCTGTTCTTTCCCGGTCAGGAACAGATGCGGTGACTTGGCGATCCCACGCCGTACGTGCGGCCGATCGCTTCGTTCGCGCAAGGCATCCGCCCAACGGGCTGTTCATCTGGGGGTATCGCTTCCTCGAGAAGAACAACGGAAGCATCACGGCGATTCCGCAAGAAGAAGTCCGGGCGCTGCTTCGAGGTGATGAGCTTGCTCGCCAGCTAATGCTTGGCGAGACGTCACCGACCACTACACCGCGAAGCATTCTCCAACGCGTCGATGAGGCCGCCCTCGTAGGCCCCGCCGTCGCTCTTCTAGTCAAGATGCCTGCGGCGGTGGGCGCCCTCGCTGAGGCATTGAACGAGGTGATCGTGCTCAACACCGGTGGATCCCCGCTGGCAGCCGAGGCCGCGCTTCAGGTGGTGCAGCGTGCACCCGAGCGAGTGGTGGATCCGCATCGCACTGCGATCTTCAGGCGAATCTGGACGCTTGCGTCGCAGCCGGTCGATCCGTACCTCGCCGCCCCTCTCGATGATGCGGCACGCGTCGCCGCCGCAGCGCTCCTCGCCGCGCACGCCGACTGCAAAGCAACCGCATTACCTTCACTCTGCGACGAGAGATTCGGTCGGCAACGACGCCTCGTCTATGCAGCGTCGCTCCAGGCGATCAATACGTCGCTTGGCGCAGCCTTTGGCGAGCTCATCCAGCAGGTCCGACCGAGCAGGCCTGAAGCACTTGCACTCGGGCGGGCGTGCGACCAAGACCGCTCAACGACAGATCCGATCCCCATCAGAGGTCGCGGCGCCATCATGCGCGGATCACTAGCTCGGTCTCGCTCATGGCTCCGCCGCTATGCCCAACCGTACACGCGGCTAGCCGCTGCCATTGGCGTACCTCTTCTCCTAATCGGCATGACGGTGGTCGTGAACAGTGTGTGGCACCTTCCGCGCCACGTCTCACTATCCACGACGCCGCTTCTGGCGGTAGGGGGCCTCCTCGTGGCAGTGCACGTCTTCGCCGCGGAGCTCGGCGCGGAGCGTCTGCCCGGTCTCGTTGCGCGCGCGACGAGCGTGCCGCTGCCCCTATTGTCGGGCTACTCATCGATTGGAGCGCTGCTGCTGCTGACAACTATCGCACCGGGCAAGAATGGTCGAGCTGCCTACAGCGTCGCCGCGATAGGGCTCATAGCCGCGCTCATTCTCAGCATCGTGGCGACATTGCAGCGGCACCTCTCGCGAACGGATCGCGCTGTCGCCGCACACGTATTTACGCGCGGTGAGCTGGCTCACGCGCGACGCACGGGCCGGTTCGTTGGGCGCTTGCACACCCGTGTCATGCACTCGCGAGCGGCGTTTGCCGCTCTTCCTTGGGTCCGCCCTGCAGCCTCGCCTCCAATCTCTCTGCGACGGCACGAGATCCGGGTTCAACAGAGCGGGTTCCTCGCGATCCATCCGAAACGGCTTGCGCGCCTGCATGCGGACGACTGGTGGCGCAATGGTGCCCGACTCTGGCTATACGGGGTGCTGGGGACACAGGTCGAAGCGAACGACGACGTAGCCAGCCTGGTCCCAGCATCGGATGACGAGTTGCCGCTCTCGCTCGTCGAGGCGATCCAAGGCCTGTTTGTTGTCAAGAGCGCACGGATCGTCGATCGCACAGCCGAAGCCGTGAGTGCCCTGATCGAGGTGACGGCAACGCTTGGCAACGAAGGCAACGAGCAAGGCGCAAGCCACGTGTCGAGCGACCTGGCGCGTCTTCTCCGAGAACATCGCGCAGCGGTCCACACCTACCGCGAGCCAGAAGACGCGCGACAAGCCGGCGCGCCAGTGGCGGTGTCACGCGCTGCCGCGCTGAGCGCGGTCCGCGCCCTTAGCGCGGCACGTGGACCCGCGGCCGTCGAAGCGCTCACTCGCCTAATACAACGAAGCCTTCCCGGCTCGCGAGACGGAGATCCCTACCTGAGTACCTTGATGCTTCAGCTCGTCGACCAGCGCGGAAACCTCCAGCAAGGCACGGTCAAGATCCTCCTCCAGGACTGCGGCCGCCAAGTGCTGGAGAACAGCGACGGCTTAGGGTTCACCGTATGGAAGCGCCTCATCGAGGAACTCGCTCGCGATCCCCAGTGGCGAGAGGTAGCGATCTCCAGCGGCTCATACTTTGTCCAGGTCGCGGCGGCAGTCGACCGTGGGAGAGGCGAAGCGGCGTGGGAGCACCTTGCCCCCTATCTCCAGCTCACCGCGAATCTGGACAACATCGCTGCGCTCTGCATTGGCGCCTCAGCCCTCGTGACCGGACGCGTTTCGCTTGCGACAGCCGCGGCGCTTCATCTGCGCGCGATCGACTGGACGGGCTGGCGCCAATTCGTCGAACAGAGCCGCGTCTTGGACTGGCTCACGACCTCAGATGAGTCCCGAGGAAGCATGTTGGGGGCCAACCCCGCAGCGGCGCTAGACGACTTCATTACGCTCGCCGAGCAAGTCGCGAGTAACGTGCGATAGCTCGACGCGGCCGAGAAGGGCGCACATTGGCCGCCGCGAGTGACTATGCACCCTAACCTCTGTTGGTGCTGACGGCTTCGTTCGGAGCGTCGGATAGTCGCCTGCTTGAAGGACCGGTTCCGACCGGTGCTGTCGGGAGCATTCGAAGACCGCCTATCAAGCGGTCTCTGTCAACCACGAGCTAACAGAAAGGAGGTGATGCCGATGGCCAAGAATCCGCCGCCCAACGACGGGCACCGCATAGGTGCCGTCCGCGACCGGTCGCAGTTCCGTACGCCCAGTGGCGACTGGGCAAAACGGAATACCGCGACCGGCCGCATCATGGACGTCAAGAAAGACGGCACGCCCTTCAAGGGCGTGCGCCGTGAGAAGTAGCGGCTAACGCAACCGCGGGACGGGAGCACGGATGCTCTCGTCCCGCTTCTCTTCGCCGCTCCACCCTGCCAACCCTCTCACATTGGGCAGACAACATCTCCCTCGGCATGCCGCTTGCCCGCCTACGCTATACGCCCGTGGCGGAGTCAGACGAGCAACCGGCAGCCGGCGTTGACGAGACCGGCGCGCTGTCAGCCGTGGCCCCAGTCCTCTACGGCCGCGACGACGAGCTGAACGCTGTCATCGAATGTCCGGCGCCGATGCTCCTACTGACAGGAGACTCCGGCATCGGCAAGAGCGAGCTGCTTCGCGCCGCGCAAGCGGCGACCGTCGCAGTGGCAGCTCCGCCGCCCAGAACTGTCAGGGGCACGAGCGGCTCGCTGCAGCGCGCGTTGCTCGATTGCCTTGCGGAAGCCACCGCGGACGTTGTGCGAGAAAAGGGCATTGCGGAGCAGGTGGGTGGGCGGCTCGTTGAGGCCGCGAAGAGACTTGCGGCCGACAAGGGCAAGGAGGCTGCGAAGGTCCTAGGCCGCGCTCTTCTGTTGAAGGCCAAGGAGAAAGTTGGCGCGGATGCAGTCGACCTCCTAACCGACTTTGCGCGAGAACTTGGAGAAGTCGAGCACGAGACGCTCCTCGCGCGCATTAACGCGGCGACCGATGACGACGTAGCCGACATCCTCCTGAGCCTAGCGGGCGAAGTCGTCGATTTAGCTGGCCCCGGGGCCACAATCGTGCTCGCGCTTGACGCGGCCGAGGCACTGGGCGAGGAGGACAGGCGGCTACTAGGCGACTTGGCCACTCGCCTACCGGAAGGGCTGTTCCTCCGCGTCGGTTTCGGCACCTACGCCGAGGAGCATCAAGCGCAAGTTGAGAACCTGCTCGCCGTTGGCGAAGCCGTGAGCCACCTGGAGCTTCCGCGGCTTTCGGCTGCGGCTGTCCGTCAGTGGCTCGAGGCTGAAGGACAGGACCCCGGGCATGCGGATGAGGTGTACGGCGCCACCGGCGGCTACCCGTTCGATATTGGCGACGCCATCCAGCAACTCGCCGCCGGTCAGGAGCTCAGCGATGTCGAACCGTCACAGCAGTTCAAGATGCGAAGCATTCAGGCGTGGCGGGCGCTCGACCTCAACTCCCAGGCTGTCGCGAGGCAGCTGGCGGTCTTCGAGCAGCCACTGCCCGAGGAGTTCCTTCAGAGAGCCTGCGGTGTCAGCGCCGCCGAGTGGGGTGCGACGGTCGAGCGTCTGTGGAGGTCGCGCATCCTTTCGACCAACGTCAACGGCGTCCCCTGGTTTCATCCGAAACGGCAGCAGGGGTTGCTTGCAGCGCTCGGCGAGAGCGAGCGGGAGCAGCTTGAGCAGGCGGCAGGACGCGCCATTGACGCCTACCTTGAGTACGTCAAGCTGGGCACGGCTCCGCAGCTGACAGCGGATGTGGCAAGGCTGGCGCTGCAGTCGCCGGCCACGCTGGACGAGGACCCGAAGGCACGTGCTGCTGCCGGTCTGAACCGTCAGCAGCTAGCTGTCGCGGCGGCTGTGATTGATGTGTTCGAGCCGCGCTCACATCCGCCGCTCGCGAATGCGGTCNNGACTGGTCGAACTCGGACTGGTCGCTTCGACGGGCGAGGCGCAAGTCGGCGGCTTCCTCGGCCCCACCTTCGGAACCCAGAAAGCCCTGGCAATCATTCAGGGACGCGCCTTGATTGAACTTGGCCGACTACCGCTGCCAGGCCTCCTTTCGTCTGTATTCGATGTCGCGCTCTCACCGCGGCTCGAACCGTTCATGACCGCCGCCTACGGGCTCGGACGCGGCACCATGCGCGGCGCGGTCGAGGCGGCGTCCATGATGGGCATGCCACCTGCCCCTCAGTTAATCGGTCGAGGACAGGGCGAATTCCTGATTGCCAGAGCGCGCTTTCACGAACGTCCGATTTCAGCGACGGTTCGGTTCGAGTCGGCGGAGCTGAGAGATAGCGCGCGAGCGCGCATCGAGAACCTGCGACTGTCCGTTCTCGGCGGCGAGTTTGAGGTCATCGACGTCATCAACCATCCCAGCGAAGCGCTGCCAGTGCACAGGTTCGTAGGCGCAGCGGAACGAGCTCTGTCGCGTCAACTCAACCGCTCATTCGCCGTAAAGCTTAAGCTGGAATCCCCCTACGACCCGGATACGTACATGGATATTCGCGTGGCCGCTTTTGAGCTCGTTCATGGCCGGTGCGACGCGATTGAGCGACGGATGTTTGGACTGGAGGAACCGCCGAGTCTTCACTGGTATGTCAATGAGAGCGGCAACGTCCTCATTGAAGGCGAGGCGTATGGAGTTCAGCCGCGGGCGGTCCGCCACGATGAGGTTCCGAATATCAACGCGGATGACTCGCTCACGTTCTTTCGATACGGTGAGGCATTCGGTCTTGCTGAAGGGGAGCGACTTCTCCGGTTGAACCATCGTGGTGGGAACCCGTTCAGCGACGACCCTGTCGTGCAAGTCATCGGCGAGCTGCGGGATAAGGCGCGGAACGTGACGCGACACCAGTCGCGTGCCCGGATTGCCGTCGACGTTCCGACGCTCCAGGCTCGACTGCTCGCAGCGCGAACGCGCGAGCTCGAAGACGCCCGAGCTCTCGCAGGAGGAGTCCTCCTCAACGGACAGCAGATGCCCGAGCCGGAAGCTCGCGCGGCATGTGTCTGTATACACGGCCCAGTCGCAGGCGCCTTCGGCCGAGGC
>PMOY01000138.1 GCA_003165655.1 Solirubrobacterales bacterium | reverse complement strand
CTCGGGCTCGGCGAGAGCTCGTTGCCGATCGAGTTGATCACCACCGAGGGATGGTTGCGCGCGGCGATGATCGTCTTCTCGAGCATGGCGAGCGCCCGCGCGCGGCCGGCCGCGCTCTTCAAGACCGAGTCGTAGTGATAGACGGGAGGCTGGTTCCAGACCAGGATGCCGGCCTGATCGAGCTTGTCGAGCATCGCGCTCGAGAGGAGGTAGTGCGCGCGTGTGATGTTGGCGCCCAGCGACTTCAGCTCGAATACGACCGTGTCGATGTCCGAGCTCGTGAGCGCCGCGCCGTGGCCCGGTACGTCGTCGACGATCGAAGCACCGTGCAGCCACAGGCGCTGACCGTTCAGGTACAGCACGCCGTGAACGACCTGGACGCTGCGCATCCCGACCTGCATGCGGTCGACCTGCTCGGTCCGGTTCTCAGCATGGGTGGCGACCGAGACTCCGTACAAAGCCGGATGGCCCGGGCCCCAGAGCGACAGCGGACCGTGCACGGGAACGTGGAAGCTGAACCTTTCCGTCGCGCCGGACGCGACCCGGCCCTCGCGACGCAGAGTCGCTCTGACCGCGCCGGCGGGCGAGGTCACCTTCACCGCCAGGCTCGGCGAGAGCGCGCTCGCGGAGTGATTCGTCAGCGTGCCGACCACGAGCAGATTGCCGCAGGTGTCGTTGCAGCCCAGCTGCGGCATCACGCCGAGGTTCTCGAGCTCGATCCTGCCGACGGGCTCGAGCGAGACCGGCCGCATGATCCCGCCGTAGTTCCACCAGTCCTCGGCCACATGCCCGGGCTGCAGGCGGTTGTCGACCCGGACGATCAGCTGGTTGGTCCGGTCGGGCCGCAACGACGAGGCAGGGAAGCTGAACGGCACGTACGGGTCGGCGTTCTGACCGAGGAAGCGACCGTTGAGCCACACGTCGGTGATCCGCAGAGCCTCCTCGAAGGACACATCCCACGCTCGGCCCTCGGCGGCGGGAGGTCCCCTGAAAGCGATGCGGTACCACCCCACCGAACCTTCGTCCGAGGTGCTCGACATTGTCGTGTCGAAACTGTTCGGGATCGTGACGGGAGTCCAGGCGAGAGTCGTGGCGCCGCCGTGGGCCCAATTGTCTGCGAGCCCAACGTTGTCCGCGTCGGCGAGGTACTGCCAGCCCTGCGTCAGCGGAATCGCTCCCGGCGGGGTCAGCGCGACCGGGCCCTTGGTGGTGATCAAGTAGCTCCGCGGCCCGGTCTGCGATGCACGTCGCAGCCCCTGCGCGACAGTCTTGATGCACACGGCGGCGAAGCAGATCATGGCGACGACGAGCTCCGCTTTGAGGAACCGGCTCTTGTTAGCCGACGTCACCGCTCCCTACCCGCTCCGCTAGCTTGCCCATTCCATACCGACGCGCCACCTCGGCGCCGCCGACCAAGTCCGTGGCGCGATCGGCCGGACGATCCACGGGGATCGTTCTCAATGTGGCAATATCGCGAAACCGGCGGACCTCTGCGCCGGTATCCTTCAGGGCGGCGGCGATGCGAGGCCGCTCCTCGTCAGCGTGCTCGATTGCCGCCTCGAGCGAGCCGTGCCTTCGCAACAGGTCGGCCGCCGTCTTCGCGCCGATCCCGGGCGCTCCGGGCAGGCCGTCCGATGGGTCGCCGCGCAGCGCGATGAAGTCGGGCACGAGCGCCGGCGGAACGCCGTAGCGATGCTCGACCTCAGCCGGGTCGACCTCCTGCACGCCCCTACCCCCCATCTTCAGATAGAGCACGATGGTTCGCTCGGACGCGCACTGGTAAAGGTCACGGTCGCCGGTCACGATCAGCGCCCGCCCCCCCGCTCGCTCCTCGACCTGCGCGAGCGAGTGCAGCAGGTCGTCAGCCTCCAGCCCCCCGGCGGACTCAGCGCCCCATCCGAACGCGCCGAACAGCTCGCCGGCGGCGTCGAACTGCCAGGCGAGGGCCTCGGGCATGGGTGGGCGATCGGCGTGGTAGGTCGGATAGAGAGCCACCCGGTACTCAGCAGCCTCGGCCCCGAAGCACACGACCACCGCGCGTGGCGAGCGGTCGGCGACGATCCGGAGCACAAGGTTCGTCGCGCCTAGCAGGGCGTTGACCGGGCGCCCGCCCGCCCCGACAATCGACGTGGGCAGGGCGAAGAACGAGCGATAGAGGATGAAAGGGCCATCAATGGCCAGGAGCGGAAGGGACATCTAGCGCTCAGCGTAGGGCGAGGGCGCGATCAGAGCGTCACGGCCGGTCCGCCGAGGCCGTCCGAGCACGCTCAGAGCGTCATGGCCGGTCCGCCCAGGCTGTCCGGGCGACGCCGTCCGGGCGACGCCGTCCGGGCGCGTGGCTCGAGCGCGGTTGCCACCACGCGAGTGTCGCGCCACCACTGACGACCCGCCCACTTGACCCGTCGCGGGCACGAATGCGCTCACGTGCCGCCGGCGCTCTGATAGAACGTGTCGATATCGGGGATCAGGGTAGTGCGACCCTGAATACGACAGGGTCCTAGTCGACTACGACAGGGGAGGCAAACATGCACGGCAGCGATCGACCCAAGGCGCGCTCGCGACGCTTGCGCCGACCGACGTTGACCGCGTGCCTTGCGCTCGCGCTCGTGGCGGGGTCGGGCGCGCTCGCGGCGCAGGCTTCGGCGGCGATGATCTCGGTCTCCCAGGCGTGCTACGTCAATGCCGACACTTTCAAGGGCGCGGCGGTAACGGTGGATGGCTCGGGTTTTACCGCGGGCGACAGCATCGAGCTCACGGGCACCGACATCTTCGCCACGGCAACGGTGGGCGCGGACGGCACGTTCGTGACCACGTTCTCCGGGCCGATCCTCTCGACGCCGAATCCCGCCGCATCGAGCTTCACGATCACCGCCATCGACGAGAGCGAGGGCGTCACCATGGCCACGACGACCATGGAGGTGGCGAACTTGGCGGTCGCGACGAAGCCGGCCGAAGCGAAGCCGTCCGAGAAGGTGATGTACACCTTCTCGGGGTTCAAGAGCGGCGCCGAGATCTACGCGCACTACCTGCACCGCAACAAGGTCGAGGCAACGGCGAAGTTCGGCAGGGCCACCGGCCCCTGCGGGCTGCTCAAAGCGAAGGCCAAGTTCTACCCGGGCACGACCCACTTTGACAGCTACAGGGTTCAGTTCGACGACGGGCGCCACT
>PMOY01000344.1 GCA_003165655.1 Solirubrobacterales bacterium | reverse complement strand
GCACGATCGGCACGGCGGTGCACCACCAGCGTCGGCACGCGAACTTGCGCCAACTCCGCCCGCACGTCGTTGCGGTAGATCAGCTCCAGCAGCGCCGCCGCGATCCCTGGGCTCGCCGCCGCGCGCTGANNAACGCCGCTGGCTTCGCCCAGGAATATGTCGGCCAGCACGCGCGACCCCAGCCCCCAATGCGAGCGCACGGTTGAAATGATCGCCTCGCGCACCTCCGGCGAGGTGATCGAGGGCCCGTCGGCATACGCGCCGTACAGCAGCAGACGGTCGACCCGGTCAGGGAAGCGACCCGCAAACGCGATCGCCGCGCAACCGCCAGACGAGCCGCCGACCAACAGGACCCGCTCCAAGGCAAGCTCATCCAGCACGGCGCGCAGCAACGCAACCTCACCCTCGAGCGTCAGCTCCTCATCGCGCACATCACGATCAGACATACCGACACCGAGCCGGTCATAACGCACGACCGCGTAGCCCTCGCCAACCGACTCCCAGAATCCCCGAAACGTCTGATCCGCCCAATCGAGCTCCAAGTGACTGACCCACCACGCGGGCGCGACCAGCGGAGGCCCGTCGCCGGTCACCGAGTAAGCGACACGACGACCAAAGAACTCCAAAAACCGGATCTCCGCCCCGTGCATCATCAACGCGAGACTACGACGGAACGTGCCGCGGCCGCGCCTGCAGAGCACTCCGACCCGGCGCTCTCCAGCCGGCGGCGCCGAAACACCGGCTGAGGTTGCGCGTCGCGGCCGAAAAGACCGCTGATGCGCCAGGCGCAATGGCAGCCCGGCCGCTGGCCGACAACGCCATCCCTCCGGACAACCAGCAGGATCCGGCGCGTCGCGGCCGTCGGCTGACCCAATCCACGATTGAAGAAGTAGCGCGCGAACCGGAAAGCAGGGCTCGCATGGCCAAACGGTGCAGACCCTGCTCCTCGCCAGCTGCGGAACCGCCAGGCATCAACCGCCCCGACCCAGGCCCGCGGTCGCGCTTGCCGCGCGAAAGGGGGGCCGGGCCGAGGGCTTGTCCGGGCTCCAGGTTCACTTCGCGAGAAGCCGCCGCCAGAGCGTGGCGAGCGCGGCGGTAGCGTCGTGACGGTTGTCGGGCGAGTCGTTGCCGCTGCCGAATTTGTCGAGCAGGTATGCCCGGTGGGTTGCCATCAGTAGGAGCGCGAACTCGCGTGGGTTGGGCGGCGGGTCCGGAGCGTCGGCGACGAGCGTCTCCAATAGCCGGCGTGGACCGACGAGGGCGCGATCGAGCGCGGCATCGACGTCTGGGTCCGCTGCGGCGGCGTCGATTGCGCGGAGCCACCTGCCGTTCTCCGCGTACAGCCCGACTAGGCCGGTGATCATGGTGTCTATTAGGTCTTCGGGAGAGCCGCGGAGGACTTGGTCGACGAGCGGGTCATCAGCATCGGGGAGCAACTCGGGGGCTAGCTGCGGCAGCCCCTCGAAGTGTCGGTAGAAGACGGTACGTGTCAGCCCCGCTCGGGCCATCACGTCGCCAACCGTCAGTGCGGCGAACGGACGGTCCAGCAGTAGTTCACGCGCCGCGGCCAGGATTCGGTGCCGGGCTTCGGTGGCCGGGACGCGCGGAGCTCGTTGCGACATTCTGTCGCAGACTATGCAACTATCTTGCGACATGATGTCGCAACCAGCGATGAGCTCTCAGATCGCGCTGCCAGACGGCCGCACTCTCTCCTACGCGCAGGCCGGCGCCGACGCCGGACCGGTGGTCACCGTTCTCGACGGTCCCTGTTCTCGTGGTCTCGGATGGGCTCTCGCGCCGACGGCGCGTGAGCTCGGCATCCGTCTGCTGATCCCGGACCGTCCCGGAATCCACGGCAGCGCCGCTAAGCCTGGGCGGACGATGGCTGACTGGCCAGCTGACCAGCTCGCGCTACTCGACGCACTTGACATCGAGCGTACCGGGGTCGTGACCCAATCAGGAGGTACGGGGTACGGCGTCGCAGTCGCGGCTTCCGCGCCGCAGCGGTTGACTGCGCTCGCGCTGCTGGGCGGACTCGCCCCGATGACCAGCCGGGAGGCTCGAATGGACGCCGGCAAGCAGCTGAGGACTGCTGTCTTTCTCGCGCGCAAGGCGCCGTTCGTGCTGAAAGCCGGCCTGAGGCAGACCTTCAAGAAGCTGCCGGACTCCGCGATCGCGCAGGTGCCCGCCGCCGATCGCCCGTTTCTCGACGACCCGTTGATTCGCGACATCCACCTCCGCACGATGCGCGAGTTCTTGGGCAATCCCGACGCGGCGATCGAGGAGATCCGCCTTCTAGCCAGACCGTGGGGCATCGCCCCACCGCCAGCCGGCGTGATACCGACCGCATTGTGGACGGGCGAACTCGACGAAGCGCACCCGCCGGCTCACGCCCGCCAGGTGGCCGAACTGCTGGGCGGCGATCCACCCGTCACCGTCGTCCCGGGCGTCGGTACCTTCGGACTCAGCCGAGTCTTCCCGGACGTGTTGCGGTTCGCTGTCGGTCGCTAACCGACCAGACCCGCATCTCGCCAAACGTCCGCACGTCGGGTCTGAGGTGTCCGGCGACGCAGGCTTGCCGCCGTACACCTCCCTTTCTCGTGCGATAGGTCCAGCGAGGCGGCCAGTTTGTCGTGGGCGTGGGCCCCGTCCCAGTTGACGCGGAGTCCACTGCGGCGGACTGCTCAAGGTGAGGACGAAGGGGTGGACAGAAAGTGTGGACGGATGGGTGGACTTGGAGTCCACACTTGAGCCCTCGAACAGCCCCGCCGCACCTGAGCTTTCAGCTCGCTTACGACCCCGACTACCCGCCCCCCACGTATGTCACGAGGGAAGGGTGCGGGTAGTCGGGGTCGATGCTTGATTGAAGGGTGCGGCGGGCTGGTCCATGCCCGAGGGAAGCGAGTTCGTGCACGCCAGCGAAGGATCCAGTCCGGGGGCCGCGGCCGTGAATTCACGGAAGCAGTTCGAAGCCGGCGATGTGCTGAGGGCGGACGAGGCCGAAATGGCGTCTGTCAAGGGTGCCGATGCTGGTTGCGCCGAGTCGCTCAGCGATCGCGATGAGGCTGCTGTCGACGCCGCCGAGATGCTGATCGGCGTACTGAATAGTGAGCGCTGCGATTCGAGTCCAATCGGCTGCCGAGAGCGGCTCGATGCGAATCTCGCCGGCCGCCGCGGACTCGTACAACGCGGCTTCGGCCGCCGCTCCGAGCTGCCGGTCGATCAGCCATCCGGTCTCGGCGATCACGAGCCCGGTCGTGACGAGCGGTCCGGGATGCGCCTCCAGCAGCTTCCGGCAGGCCCCGTGGTCGGGATCGCTTCGATCGGCGGCAGCGAGCAGCACGCCGGTGTCGACGACCAGCGTCAGCGACCGAATCCTTCGGCGAGCATGTCCTCCGCTTCCGCAGCGGTGCGACCGGAGCTCGACGCGCCAATCGCGACGAACCCGAGCTTCCGCCGGCCATGGATGTGCTCGGCCAGCACGCGCGCGGCGAGTTCGTCCGCGGTCACGGACTGGCGCGCAGCCTCCTCGGCTAGCAGGGCGGCGAGGTCGTCGGGGAGCCGCACGGTTACGCTCATGAGTCGAGTTTACCGGCGCGGGTGCCGGCCCGAGACGGCGTCTCTGCTCAAGATCGAGAGCGGCCGGGCGCCGAGACCGAGTCCCGACCAGCTCCTGGCGGGGCGAGCGCGATCGGAGCGGGCGACGGACGCTCCAGGTGTATAGGAAAGTATGTAACGAAGTGTGTAATCCAATTACACACTTCAGCCCCCGGACATGGGCCGGGTGACCCTCGCCGATTACGTGGTCGGCACGTGGTGTGAGGCGTATGCGTCCCACCTCTCGCCAAAGACATGGATGCATTACCGGAACTTCTGAACAAGCACATCCTGCCGTCGCTCGGTCCGCTTGAGCTCCGGGCGATCAGGCCGGAGACGATCGCGCGCTGGCAGGCGGAGCGTCTGGCCGCGGGCCATGGTCGCGTCTCGGTCCGCTATGCGCTCACGCTCCTCGGAGCCATCCTGCAACGAGCGTTCGAGAACGGCCAGATCCCGTCGAACCCTGCGCGAGCGGTACGAAAGGCGTCGCTGCCGCGCCGCATCGAGGTCCGTCCGCTAGCGCCAGCGACAATCGAACAGATGCGTGCGGCGAGTTCGCCGCGCGACGCAACGCTGATCAGCGTCCTCGCGTACGCCGGGCTCAGGCCCGGTGAGGCGCTGGCGCTCCAGTGGCGCGACGTCCGCGA
>PMOY01000337.1 GCA_003165655.1 Solirubrobacterales bacterium | reverse complement strand
GTTGCCCCGCCGGCGGCGGTTGCCCCGCCGGCGGCGGGCCACCTGCGGATCAGTCTGGACGGCGTCTTCGGCGTGGACTCGCGGAACGTCACGGTCACAAGCCGGGCACTGCGTCTGAACGGCGTGGCGACGCCTTTCGTTCCCGGGCAGGTAGTCGTCGTTCACATCTCGAGCGGCCGCCGGCTCGTCAAATCCGAGACGGTCAAGCTCCTGCGCTCGCGCGGCGGGACCTACGGCCACTTCTCGATCCAATTCTCGAGCGGCTCCGCGGCGAACCTGACGATCACCGCCGTCCATGCCGCCACGCCCCAGCAGGTGCGGGCCGTGGCCGCTTCGCAGAAGGTCGATGTTGTCGCGCCGGTGGCCGGCCCGGGATCCAGCGGTATGTTCGTGTCGCTGATCCAGTCGCGTCTGGCCGCGCTGGATTACGCGGTTCCTCAAGACGGTGTCTACGACGAGCTGACTCAGAACGCCGTGCTCGCCTACCGCAAGGTCCGCAACTGGCCCCGCATCTTCACGCTCGACAGCGCAGTGGTCAACGGGCTGCTCACCGGCGTCGGCACCTTTCAGGTCCGTTACCCGAAAGACGGTCGTCACGTCGAAGCGGACCTGACCGATCAGACGCTTGCGCTGATTAACGGCTCGAAGGTCTACCGGATCTATCCGATCAGCTCGGGCAAGCCTTCGACGCCGACCGTGCTCGGGACCTACCACGTGTACATGAAGACGCCGGGCTACCTTCCCGACGGCATGTACTACTCGAACTTCTTCCACACCGGATACGCGATCCACGGCTACGACCCGTCACCGACGTATCCCGCCAGCCACGGCTGCCTGCGCCTCCCGATCGATGAGGCGATCGACGTCTACAACTGGATCGTGCTCGGCACGAGGGTGGACGTCTACTACGGCGCGGCCTGAAGGACCTGACCAGACCTCGGGCCAGGTGGGTCCGCGCGGCCCGGGTCAGGCGGATCCGCGCGAGAATCGCGCGAGGAAGCCGAGCCCGACGCCGTAGAGGAGCAGCCCCAGGGCGGTCGGCACGCCATGCTGGACCCACGCGCTGCTCGACTGGACGACCGAGCGGAAGGGCGAGGTCAGATCGCTCGCGGCTCGCTCGATGAAGCGGCCCGGCTGGCCCTGTTGCTGGCTCTGCGGCGCCGTGTGCCGATTCGCGGGTGCGGCCGCTACCTCGTTCGCCTGGTGCTTCGCCGCTTCATTGATCTGATCCCGCGCGAAGATCACGAAGGATGCAAATATCAGAGCGCTGCAGACGAGCGCGACCAAGACGATGGCCCGGTGGATCACACCCCCAGCATCGGCCGTGTTCACGGTTAGCATGAGTCTCGTGGCGACCCGGATCGACCGTCTGCCGGCGCGAGCGCTCCTCCTCGGCGAGCTGCGCACGCACGCACTCGTGATCGGCGAGGTCGTGCTCACGAGCGGCGCGCGGGCGCAGTACATCGTCGACGCCAAGCGCGCGATCCTGCTCCCGGCCGGATTCCGCGCGCTCGCCGACCTGGTCGCCGAGCAGGCGCGCGCCTGGGGCGCCACCGCCGTCGGCGGAATGACGATGGGGGCCGACCCGATCGCGTGCGCGGCGCTGGCTGGGGGCGCCGAGGTCAAGGCCTTCTTCGTGCGCAAGGAGGTCAAGGAGCATGGGCTGGCGCGCCGGATCGAGGGACCCCTGCTCGAGTCCGGCGACCGCTGCATGCTCGTCGAGGATGTGGTCACCACGGGCGGGTCTACGATCCGCGCACTCGAGGCGCTGCGAGAAGAAGGTCACGAGGTCTGCGGAGTGCTCGCGATCTGCGATCGGCTCGCGGGCGGGGCCGAGCGGATCGAGCAGGCTGCGTGCGCCCCGTTCGTCGCGCTGACCACGATCGACGAGGTCTACCCGGAGCGACCCGACCGGGTCGGCTGACCGGCGCCGGCCCCGATCTGAGATTGTCTGGTCCGGCACGAGTGCCCCCGGCAGGAGTCGAACCTGCATCCCGCGCTTAGGAGGCGCGTGCTCTATCCATTGAGCTACGAGGGCCAGGCTGCCACACAGTATCTGGGCCAAATGGCGCAAACGCCTTGGCCACGGGGCGGCTGCTTCGTTGCTACCGGGTTAATCATGAGTGACAGACCGTGAGCCATGTGATATTCCACAGGCTTGGGAGGGATTGAGACTACGACGCGGAACCCCCTCTGGTTCCTTGCGACCCCGCAGCCCCACAACGTGGACCTACAGCTGACCAGTGCGACCGCCTTTCATCGGCCCGGTGCGATCCGTGGTAGCCAGGGCCGAGCGCCGGCATGAGCGTCGGCAGCGATCTCCTCGCGGCCGACGCGGCTCAGGCAGACGGCGGGCTTCCCGGCGACGGACTGATCGAGACCTCGGGCGCCGACGTCGCCGCCCAGTCGCCGCTGCAGCTGTTCTGGCGTCGCTTCCGCACCGACCGCGTGGCGATCGTCTCGCTCGTCTTCATCGTCGGCTTGATCCTCGTGGCGATCCTCGCGCCGCTGATCGTCAGGCTCGCCGGCGCGCCGGGGCCGAACGTGCAGAACACGAAGCTACTCGACAGCTTCGGCGATCCGACCGGACCGAGCTTCGCTCACCACGAGTACTTCGGCGTTGATCCGCTCGGGCGCGACCTGTTCGCGCGGGTGCTGTACGGCGCACGGGTGTCGTTGATCGTCGCGTTCATCGCGACGGGCCTGTCGCTCGTCATCGGCGTCACCGCGGGGATGGTCGCCGGCTTCTTCCGCGGTTGGGTGGACTCGCTGATCTCGCGCTCGATCGACGTGCTCCTCGCGTTCCCGATCCTGCTGCTCGCGCTCGGACTCGGGGCCGCATGCTCGCTCGGCGGAGGATGCTTCGGCGGCCTGCTCAAGCCGGGCCTCGTGGTCGTGATCTTCGTGATTGCGTTCGTCAACTGGACGTACATCGCCCGCATCATCCGCGGGCAGGTGCTGTCGCTGCGCGAGAAGGAGTTCGTCGAGGCGTCGCGCTCGCTGGGAGCCTCGAACTCCCGCATCATCTTCCGCGAGCTGCTGCCCAACCTTGTCGCGCCGATCATCGTGTACGCGACGCTGATCATCCCTCAGAACGTCCTGTTCGAGGCGGCGCTTTCCTACCTCGGTGTCGGCGTTCAGCCGCCGACGGCGAGCTGGGGCGCGATGCTCGCCGACGCGAGCACGAACCTCAGCGCATGGTGGTACATGCTCTTTCCCGGAGTGGCGCTGCTACTCACGGTGCTCGCGTTCAACCTCGTCGGTGACGGGCTGCAGGACGCTCTTCACCCGAGGGGGGGACGAAGTTGATCTATCAGAGGAGGACGCGCATGGAGTCAACCAACGAAAGGACACGCATGCGGAGGCTTGTCAGGCTGTTGCCGTTTGTGGTGGCCGCGCTCGCCGGCCTCGTGGTCGCCGGCTGCGGGTCGAGCAGTAGTAGTAGTAGCAAGACCAGCAGTAGTAGTGCCCCGAAGATGGGCGGGACGGTCACCATCCTCGACGTCGCGGGCAGCGTCGACAGCCTCGACCCCGGTTACTGGTACTACCAGACCGACTACACCGAGCTTGGCCAGACGACGCAGCGCTGGCTGTACGGGTGGAAGGACAACACGACGAGCCCGACTCCCGACATCGCCACGGGTCTGCCCGTGGTGTCAAACGGCGGCAAGACGCTGACGATCCACATCCACTCGGGGATCCATTACAGCCCGCCGATCGCGAGCCAGACGGTGGTCTCGGCGGACATCAAGTACGCGATGGAGCG
>PMOY01000408.1 GCA_003165655.1 Solirubrobacterales bacterium | reverse complement strand
ACGACCAGCGCACGAGAAGCTAGGCCGGGCATGCCACGAATCGTCGGCATCAACCATGTCGCGCTCGAGGTCGTTGATGTCGACGAGGCGCTCGCCTGGTACGGGCGTCTCTTCGAGTTCGAGCTGCGCGGTCGGGCGGGGGCGAAGATGGCGTTCATCGATCTCGGCGACCAGTTCATCGCGATCGCCGCGGGACGAGTGCAGCCGCCTGACCAAGCGAGGCATTTCGGACTCGTCGTCGATGACAAGGAGGCCGTGCGCGGAGAGCTCCGGCAGGCCGGGGTGTCGGTCCAGGCCTCGGGCTCGGTCGACTTCGGGGACCCCTGGGGCAACCACATCCAAGTCGTCGATTACCGCGACATTCAGTTCACGAAGACGCCGAGCGTGCTCCGCGCCATGAAGCTCGACCAACTCCGCAAGACCGAGGCCGCGCAGCGCGAGCTGCGCGAGAAGGGACTCACAGACTGACCGCCTCAGCCGCGAGCTCGCACCGCGCCTGGTAGACCGAGGTGAACCCGGTCTCGAACCCGATCCGGGCCGCTCTGAGGTAGAGCCGCCAGACGCGCAGGCGCTGAGGGCCGACGAGCGCCCGCGCCTCATCGAGGTGCTCGTCAAGTCGCGCCGCCCACTCGGTCAGCGTGCGAGCGTAGTCGGACTGGAAGTCCTCCACGTGCCGGGTCACGAACCCTGCGCGCTCGAGCGCCCCCAGGACCAGCGAGAGCTGGAGTGGTGCGGCGTCGGGCCAGACGTATCGCTCGGAGAAGTCGCCCGCATCGATGTCCGCGTGCGAGAGGTAGGCGATCCCATGATTGAGCAGCCGTCCGCCCGCGGTGAGCAGGCGCGCGAGCGTGCGCGCGTAGGCGTCGATCTGGTTCGCCCCCACGTGCTCGACCATCCCGATCGACGCGATCGCGTCGAAGCGCTCGTCGGGGAGCTCGCGATAGTCCATCACCCGAAAGTCCACCCGGTCCGACACCCCGGCCGCCGCTGCGCGCTCGCGGGCGAGGCGCGCCTGCGGCTCGGACAGCGTGATCCCCACGACAGAGACGTCGTGCCGCGTCGCTGCATGAATGGCGAACGACCCCCAGCCGCAACCCACGTCGAGGATCCGATCGCCTGGGTTGAGCGCGAGTTTCGTGCAGACGAGCTCCAGCTTGGCCTCCTGCGCCGCTTCTAGCGTCTGCGCGCCGGTCGAGAACAGCGCACACGAGTACGTCATCGAACGGTCGAGGAACAGCTCGAAGAACTCGTTGGCGACGTCGTAGTGGTGGCGCACCGCACGGGCGTCGCGACCGGGGGTGTGCTGCGGGCCGCGGAGGACGAGCTCGGAGGCGGGCCGCCGCGGCGGGCGAACAATGCCCATCGCCCTCGCCGCGGCGGCCATCAGCCGCAATCGTGCGCGGACGTCGATCTCGGGCTCTTGCCACTCCTCCACCAGCTGCATCGCAGCGTCGAGGTCGTCGACATCCAGGACGCCGGTGACGTAAGCACGGCCGAGGCCAAGCTCGCCCGGTGCCCGGAGCACGTGAGCGACCGCGCGTGGTGAGTGCACGAGGAACGTCGGCCCGGCGCCGGTGGTCGACAGCAGCCGTGTGCCGTCCCAGAACGCAACGTGGAACGGCCGCTCAGGGATGGCGTCAGCGATCTCCTTCCGCAACGCGGCGGTGCGCGAAAACACCGCCACAGCCTACGCTGCCCCCCGACGCGAGTGCTCGAGCGCTCGAAGGCTCAAGCGGCGAGGATGCGGGCGGCGAGGATCGCCGCGTTGCGTGCGTTGTCGACTCCGACGCAGGCAACGGGGACCCCCGGCGGCATCTGCGAGACCGACAGCAGCGCATCGAGGCCGCCGGCGACCGAGGTCCGGCTGGTCAGCGGAACGCCGATGACGGGCAACTCGGTATGGGCGGCCACGACCCCGGGGAGCGCCGCGGACAGGCCCGCACCCGCGATGATCACGCGCAGCCCGCGGAGCTTCGCGCCCCGCGCGTACTCGGCGACCGTATCGGGCTCCCGGTGGGCCGACATGATCCGTACCTCGGAGCGGATGCCGCGCTCTGCGAGCTCAGTCTCGGCGGCCGCCATCGTCGCCAGGTCGCTCTTGGAGCCCATCAAGATGGCGACGCTCGGCGGGTCGAGCTCGAACTCTTCGAGCTGCGCCTCGGCATCTGCGGCAGCCTCCACGGCGTCGGCGGGCGCCTCCACGACCGGCGCTGGGGCCTCCGCGGCGGGGGCTGGGGGCGGCTGCTCGGTCACGGTGAGCTCGCCACCGCCCGCAGCGCGATGTCGCGCCGGAGCTGTCTACCCGAGAAATCGATCATGTCGGCGGCAGCATAGGCGGCCGAGCGGGCGGCGGCCGCCTCGGGACCAAGCGCGGTCACGTTCAGCACGCGCCCACCCGCGGTCACGAGCTCGCCCGCCGCGCTCCGAGCCGTGCCCGCATGCGTCACGTGGACGCCGGCCGGGACATGGTCGAGCCCACGGATCACGTCACCGCTCGAGGACGAGGCGGGATAGCCGGCGCTCGCGAGCACGACCGTCACCGCCGTCTTAGGGGACCACTCCAGCCGCACGCCCGCGAGTCCCCCGCGCACCGTCGCGGCGTCCAGCAGTTCGAGCAGATCCGAGTCGAGGCGGGGCAGGATCGCCTGCGTCTCTGGGTCGCCGAAGCGGACGTTGAACTCGAGCACCTTCGGCCCCGCTGGCGTGAGCATCAGGCCGGCGTAGAGGACGCCGTGGAACGGCAGGCCGCGCCGCCGCAGCTCATCGAGCACCGGCTGGTGGACGGCGGCGCAGATCTCCGCGGCGTCCGCGTCGTCGATCTCGGGTACCGGCGAGTAGGAGCCCATTCCGCCGGTGTTCGGTCCCTGGTCGCCGTCGAAGATCCGCTTGTAGTCCTGCGCCGATGCGAGGGGAACTGCCCGCTCGCCGTCGCACAGGGCGAGCAGCGACAGCTCCTCTCCTTCGAGGTGCTCCTCGACGACAGCGCTGATGGTGCCGAATCGGTGCTCGACCAGCAGCTGCTCGAACGCCTCGCGGGCCTGCGCCTCGTCGGTCGCGATGATCACGCCCTTCCCGGCCGCGAGCCCATCCGCCTTGATCACGACCGGATAGCGCTCCACGGCAGCCATGCCGGAGTCCGGATCGGTGACGACTCGGTACGCCGCCGTCGAGACGCGCGCGGCCGCCATGATCTCTTTCGCGAACGCCTTGGACCCCTCGAGCCTGGAGACGGCCGCGACCGGTCCGAAGCACCTGATCCCCGCGTCGGCAAGCGCGTCGGCGACGCCGGCGACAAGCGCCGCCTCCGGTCCGACGACGACGAGATCGACGAGCTCCGCGGCCGCGGCTGCGACGAGCCCGTCGACATCATCGGCGGCCACGTCGAGCAGGCGGGCGTCGCCGGCGATGCCGGCGTTACCGGGCGCGCACAGCAGCTCGGGGCGCTGCGGCGAGCGTGCGAGCGCGTGCACGAGCGCATGCTCGCGACCGCCCGACCCGATCACCAGCACCCGACTCATGGGCGCGCCAGGTCGGCCACTACAGAGCGCCGATGAACTCGTCCACCGGGATCGCGATCAGGGTCTCGTACTTGGCGGTGCCGCGCGACCCGAGCTCGAGCGATACGCGTGACATCGTCTTGTCATCGGGCGCCTCGACGACATTGATGAAGTCGAAGCGGCCGAGGGTCGCCCATTGCGCCGTGACGGTGGCGCCGAGCTGCTCGATCTCGCGGTTCACCTCGCGGATCCGCGACGGGTTGGTTTTGACCGTCTGCACGCCCTCGGGCGTGAGCGTCGAGAGCATGATGTATGTCGGCACGGCCACCCTCCTAGACAGTTTGCGGTCCCTATAGGGGCGTTTGTACCCGATCCGGCGCGCGGAGAGCCAGCCGGGTTGCGTCGCGCCGCTCCGATCGGGGAACATCCGGGTTACTAACTGGGCAGCAAGGCCACCGTGCGCGTACGCAAGCTCCTACTTCCAATTGCGATCATGCTCGCCCCGGCGGCCGTGGCGACCGCGGGCGCGCGCGCAACGCCGATCCTTCTTACCAATCAGAGCTGCTACCTCGTGGGGCAGCCCGTGGGGATCACCGGCAGTGGCTTCGCGGCCTCGCGGATGTACGAGGTGGCGCTCGACGGCCTCGACTTCGGCATCAGCACGACCAATGCCGACGGTGGCTTCACCGCCTCGCTCAGCCCCGGCGGCCTGGGCGCGAACGTCGTGCAGGCGGTCGACGCCCTCGTGGCCAGCGACGGCACGAGCCAGACGCGCACGACCTTCACCGTCACGCGCACGGCGGGCGCTCGCATCCTCGCCGGGAGCGGAGCGGCGGCCTCGCTACGGGCGCCCTTCCAGGTGTGGGGATTCGCCCTCGGGGGCAGTCAGCGGCCGGTCTACCTCCATTATGTGAGCCCGCGAGGGCACCTGAAAGTGACCGTCGCGCTCGGTAACACCGGCGGCCAGTGCGGCTACCTGAGAACGAAGGCGCGGCGAGTGTTCCCGTTCCTCCCCGGGCACGGCACCTGGACGCTCCAGCTCGACACTCACCCTGGCTACTCGAGGCATGCGTCCGGGCCGGTGGCGAAGATCGTCGTGCGAGTCGGATGACCAGGCGCCGGGACACCGAGCGTCTGATCGCAGCGGCGCTCGCCCTGGCCGGAGGCGCAGCCGCGGTGGCGGCGCTCGCGATCCCGGCCAGCGCGACCACGGCGGCGCCTGCCACCATCCGCCTGAGCCACGCGTGCTACCAGCCAGCCCAGCAGGCGACGCTCCACGGCAGTGGGTTCGATCCGAGCTCGCACTGGTCGGCGAGGCTCGATGGCTCGGCGTTCGGGAGTGGCACGACCGACTCCACGGGCGCAATCACAGCGACCTTCGGCGTGCCCAGCCATCTGCGCAAGGGGTCGAGCGGCGAGGACTCCTACCAACTCGTCGTGCGCGAGGGAAAGCATTCCGCCGGCGCGACGTTCCGCGTCTCGCGCCTGGCCGCGACCTTCAGCCCCACAAGCGGGAATCTGTTGACGCTGAAAGTCGACTTCCATCTGCTCGGTTGGGGCCGGGGAGGCTCGCTTTATCTCCACTACCTGAGCCCCAAGGGCGTGTCGCGCCTGAGCCGATACCTCGGACCGGCGGCGGGCGCGTGCGGGCACCTGTCGACCGCGCCGCTGAAGCTGTTCCCGTTCAGGCCGGGGGTCGGCGTGTGGACGCTCCAGTTCGACAAGCACTCGGTGTATCAGGCGAGCTCGGTGCCACGGGTCGTCATCCGGTACAAGGTGGGATAGCTACGGGCCGCCTCGGGCATCAGCCCGCGGCAGGGCTGTGGCACTGCTCCGGGGCGAGCCGGGACAGCGGCTACGCAATTGCCGCGGAGTCGACCCCCGAGGCGGCCTCAGAGCGTTCGGCGGCATCAAGCCCAGCTGGCTCGGACGGCGTCGCTCGCTCGAGCACGAGGTCTCCGTCCGCCGCTTCGACTCGTACTGTGTCTCCGGCTTGGAAGCGACCTTCGAGGATCGCTAGGGCGAGGCGGTCGACGAGCCGCTTCTGGATCACGCGCTTGAGGGGGCGGGCTCCGTAGGTGGGGTCGTAGCCGAGATTGCCGAGCAGCACCCGTGCCTCGTCGGTCAGCTCGACGTCGATGCCACGCTCGCGGACGCGGGCGACGAGGATCTCGACCTGGAGGTCGACGATCCGGGCGATCTGCGCGCGGGTGAGGGGAAGGAACTCAACGATGTCATCGAGCCGGTTGATGAACTCCGGCTTGAAGCTGGCCTCGACGCCCTCGCGGCCACCAGGGATATTGGAGGTCATGATCAGCACCGTGTTCTTGAATGACACGGTCCGCCCCTGTCCGTCTGTCAGACGGCCGTCGTCCATCACCTGCAGGAGCGTGTTGAACACGTCGGGGTGGGCCTTCTCGATCTCGTCCAGCAGCACCACCGAGTACGGGCGCCGACGAACGGCCTCGGTCAGCTGTCCGCCCTCCTCGTAGCCGATGTAACCCGGGGGCGCGCCGAGGAGCCGTGAGACCGCGTGCTTCTCCATGTACTCCGACATGTCGATCCGGACCATCGCGTCTTGGGAATCGAACATGAATTCGGCGAGCGCGCGGGCGAGCTCGGTCTTGCCGACCCCGGTCGGACCGAGGAACAGGAAGGTGCCGATCGGACGGTTGGGGTCCTGCAGTCCGGCGCGCGAGCGCCTGAGCGCGCTGGAGACCGCCTCAACGGCTTCGTCCTGACCGATGACGCGCTGATGCAGCCGGTCCTCCATGTGAACGAGCTTCTCGATCTCGCCCTCGAGCATCCGCGAGACCGGGATCCCGGTCCACTTGCCGACGATCTCCGCGACGTCGTCGGCGTCGACGTGGTCCTTGAGGAACTTCGGCGCGGCACTGTCCTGCTCGGCGGCCTCAGCCACGGCGAGCTCCTTCTCGAGGTCGGGGATGGTGCCGTACTGGAGCTCGGCGGCGCGGGCGAGGTCAGACTCGCGCTGTGCGCGCTCGAGCTCGATCCGCGCCTGATCGAGCCGCTCTCCGAGCTCGGCGGCGGCGCCAATCGTCTCCTTCTCTCGCTGCCATTCGGCGTTCATCGCGGCCGAGCGCTCCCGCTCCTCGGCAAGCGCGCGCGCGAGCTGCTCGCGCCGGGCGACCGTCCCGGAATCGTCGTCGTCGCCCAGTGACTCGAGCTCGATCTCGAGCTGCATGATGTGGCGGTCGACCTCGTCGATCTCGGTCGGCTTGGAGTCGATCTCGGTACGAATCCGCGCCGCGGCCTCGTCGATCAGATCGATCGCCTTGTCGGGCAGAAAGCGGTCAGCGATGTAGCGGTGGCTGAGCGTCGCCGCGGCGACAAGCGCGGAGTCCTGGATTCGGACTCCGTGGTGGACTTGGTAGCGCTCCTTGAGCCCACGGAGGATGGCGATCGTATCCTCGACGGACGGCTCGCCGACGAACACCGGCTNNTCCTTCTCGATGTGCTTGCGATACTCGTCGAGCGTAGTCGCACCGATCGCGCGCAGCTCGCCGCGAGCGAGCATCGGCTTGAGCAGATTGGCGGCGTCAACGGCGCCCTCGGCGGCACCGGCGCCGACGATCGTGTGCAGCTCATCGATGAACAGGACAACCGTGCCCTTGGCGTCCGCGATCTCCTTGAGCACCGCCTTGAGGCGGTCCTCGAACTCGCCGCGGTACTTCGAGCCGGCGACCAGGGCGCCAATATCAAGCGCGATCACGCGCCGGTCCTGGAGGCCGCTGGGGACGTCGCCATCGACGATTCGCTGTGCGAGGCCCTCGGCGATCGCCGTCTTGCCGACGCCGGGCTCGCCAATCAGGACCGGGTTGTTCTTGGTCCGGCGGGAGAGGACCTGGATCACGCGCCGGATCTCATCGTCGCGCCCGATCACGGGGTCGAGCTTGCCCTGGGCCGCGGCCTCGGTCAGGTCGCGACCGAAGCGCTCGAGCGCCTGAAACTTCTCCTCAGGGGCCTGGTCGGTGACGCGGTGAGGGCCGCGGACCTCCGCGACCGCCTTCAACAGTTCCTCGCGTGTCGCACCACTGGAGCGCAACGCCTCCCCGGCCCTGCCAGGATGCGCCGCGAGCGCGAGCAGCAGGTGCTCCGTCGACACATAATCGTCGCTCAACGCGCGGGCCTCGTTCTCAGCCGTGCGCAGGACCTGGACAAGCTCACCGGAGCCGGCGGCCAGCTCGGCCGTCCCCGGCCTCGAGTCTCCGGTCAGCCTCGGCAGCCCGTCAAGCGCGGCTCCCGTTGCCTCGCGCACGACGCCAGGCTCGACACCGAGCTTGCGCAGTACGGGAACAACGACGCCAGAATCGGCTTCCAGCAGCACCGCGAGCAGATGCTCGGGAGTTGTCTGCGGGTTGCGGCGCGCATCGGCCAGCCGCTGCGCGGCTTGGAGCGCCTCCTGGGACTTAATCGTAAAGCGATCGGGTTGCATATGGCCTCTGTCGGATGTGAAATCTAAGTCTCTGTGACTTAGATTATGACAGATAACGGCCGCGCTTACAAGCGGTGCCGCCGACCGCAAGGCCCAGGCTCAGAGGCGTCGACGCCCGGGGCAGACCGACCTATGAGCTGATGCGCAGCGTCCGGCCGGCCGTCTGCTGCTGGATCGCCCCAAGGCTGTCGACGAGCGCGCCGAAGACCGTGGCGGAGATCTTCTTGTTGTGCGCGAGGGCGGCGCGGAGCGTCCTCAGCTGCCTCGCGGAGAACTTGATCGGGATCGTCTTGCGGCCCTGCGATTGCCGGTGGAGCAACCTGGAGGCGACCACGAACGGTTTCGATCGCCCGATCCTCACGTCAGCGAATGCGCCGATCGAGCAGGCAGCCGAGCAGGAGACTGTCGCAAGCAGCTCGCGGTGTGCGACCGGCCGCTGACGCCTTGGAAGCGCGAGCGAGAACTCGACGATCTTCGGCACCAGCTCGAGGGCCTGGGTGGCGAAGCCCGCGATCGCCACGCCGCCCCATCCCGAAGCCTCGTCATACCCGGGCTTGGCAGTGCAGCATCCGAGCAACAGCCCGGTCCCTCCGGGAATGTAGGGACCGATGTCGTTGCCGCCCGCCATCACGTCGTAGAACACCGTGGCTGCGGAGCTCGAGTCGCCAAGCTTGTAGAGCAGCGGATTGAGCAATCCGAGGTTCTCGTGTTGGGCCGCGCGAAGCATCTGGTCGACGATCGCGACGCCGCCGGCGAGCAACGGCGTGCCGGCGCTGGTGCCGCCCACGGTCTGCCAGGGATTGGTATTGCCCTCGCCGAGGCATTCCGGCGACGCGGTGCAATAGATCGAGTACCCCGGTAGGAGGTCGGCGAGCATCGACACGTCGGGAACCGCGCGTGCATTCGCTCGCACGACGCCGTTCTGATAACTCGGCCGCTTGAACAGGGCGCTGAGCCCGCCGCCGCCCCCGGCGGGTACCAGCGAGCTGTCGTTCCACACGTCCTCTCCGGCGATCTGGTTGGCTGCGTTCAACTCGAGGTTGGTACCGCCAACCCCAGTCACCCACCAGGACGACGCGGGATAGTTGACCGCCAGCGTGTCGATCGGCGTGCCATCCGCGGTTTCGCAGTCGGAGGAGCCGTCGTCTCCGCTCGATGCCAGGAAGCTGACGCCAGCCCCCGCCGCCATCTCGAGCACCCGCTCGGACGCCTCGATCCCCACCCGGCCAGAGCCGACGTACGCGTCGGGCTCGCACAAGCCGAGCGATGCCGAGATCACCTGCGGCTTGCGTGCGGGGTTCTGGAGCGGGGCCGCGAAGGCCTCGAGGGTGTGGGCGGCGTCGGACTTGGTCTCATACACGTCGATCGCCTGGAGGCCGGGTGCCGCCGCGTCGAGCACCTCGAGGTCGAGCGTCGCCTCCTCCCCGGGGGAGAGCAGCCGCGACACGCCCACTGCGTGGGCGGATACCGCAGGCACGCGCAGCCCGAAGCACTGTGCAAAGCTCGTGAGGTCAGAAAGCTTGTAGCCATCGATCTCGATCAACGCGACACGTTGACCCTGCCCCGAGAGGCCGGCCAGGTACAACGGACCGAAGTCGTAGGCCGTCTCGTATTGATTCGGCGTGAAGCCGGGGTTGTTGTCGTCCTGCGCGGCCACGCCGTCGGGGCAGCCGGTCGGCATGCCGCTGCGGGGGAGCGCGGACGGCGTTTGCGCGCCAGCGGCAGGCGAGGTCACGTGCGAGGGCTCGGGGTTCGCGGCGAGGGACGGCCGCGGTGGCCCGGTCTGCGGCTCGGTGTCGAGCCCGACGACGCCTTCCACCAGGCCACGAAGCGGCGCCGGCATGGTCGTTGCCGTCACGGGGGCGATGAAGTGGGTGTCGTCTGCGGCCCGAAATCGGGCGAGCGAGGAGCTGAACAGGCGCTCGGCAAGCCGGGCGCTCACCGTCGCCTCCGCAAGCATGCCCGTCGCATCGACCTTGACGCTATGTGCGCCGCTCGCAGACAAGTACCCGACCACCCGCGCGCGCGTCGCCGCCGACGCGCCGAAGCGGCGCGCGAGCTCGGCTACGGATAGATAACGACCGTAGAGCGGCGACCCGGGCGTCGAGACCGCGGTGGCGAATCGCTCGAGCCCGACGGCATCGACCTTCAACGGAAGCACGAGCTGGAGCAACTGCCCTGCGGGCGCAGTGCCGACCCTGGTCGCGTGAGCGACGGCGGGAGGCGGAGACGTGGCGGCGGCACGGTCAGCGGGGACGGCGGCGGACGCGGTGGCGACAGCGCACGCGAGACCGACAGCGCACGCGAGACCGACAGCCCGCGCGAGGCCGACGGCGCACGCGAGGCCGACAGCCCGCGCGACGCCGACAGCGCACGCGACGCGCCCCGCGCACCCGACGCGCCCGACACCCCCCGACGCACTCCGCGCCCGCAGAGAGGAGATCTCCGCGGAGCGCCTGACATATCTCGACCCCAGCGTCGTCTACCTCCTTACGCCCCGGGACAAGCCCCAAGGCGAGCTCCAGAACGGCAGCTACCGCTCAGGAACGGATCCTTGCATAGCCGGCGCGAACGACGACGGCTGAGGCCGGCGTGCGCTAACGCCGCTCGATCCGGACGCGCATGCGCTCCAGATCCTTGCGGGCAACGAGCTCGCCACCCCGGACGTACGGAACGATCTCCGCGCGCAGCTCCCGTCGTAGCTCCTCGAGCCGCTCGACCTCCGCGGTCAGCTCCGCCGCGCGCGACTCGAGCGCGTCCACCTTGCGCGCCATCGACCGGAGCTGACCCTCGAGCTCGAACACGCGCTCGACGCCGGCGAGGTTCATGCCGACTTCGGCGGTCAGCTCCTGGATCCGGCGCAGCCGGTCCACGTCCGCCCGCGAGTACAAGCGCGTCCCCTTGGGAGACCGCTTCGGGGTGATCAGTCCTCTCGTCTCGTACATACGCAGCGTCTGCGGGTGCATCTCGGCGAGCTCGGCGGCGACCGAGATCATGAACACGCCGCGATCGGCCGAGACCTCGACGCGGGTGGTGCGAACGCGGCGGACGGCCATCAGACGCCGGCCTTCGCGTCCGCGAACAGGCGTGCACGCGGATCTCCGTTCATGACCTCGGACAGCCGGTCGACCACCTCGCTCTCCTCAGGCGAAAGCGACGCGGGCACGTCGATCACGAATCGGTAGTGAATGTCACCGTTTCCCTTGCCGCTCAGACGCGGCGCGCCCTCGCCTCGGAGCCGTTGGACCGTCCCGTGCTTGGTCCCGTGCGGGACGCGCAGGCGCTTGGTCCCGTGGAGCGTGGGAACCTCGATCACGGCGCCACGGATCGCCTCGGGAATCGTCAGCGGAACCTCGACCTCGAGGTTGTCGCCGGAGCGCTTGAAGACGGTCGAGTCTTTGACCCGGGTGATGACGTAGAGGTCGCCCGCCTCACTACCGCGAGATCCCGACTCGCCCTTACCGGCGAGCCGGATCCGGCTTCCGTCGCGGACGCCCGCGGGAATGTTGACGCGCAGGCGCTTGACACTCCGCTGCGCACCCGATCCACCGCAGGTCGTGCAGGGTTCCTCGATGACCGTCCCCGAGCCGCCGCAGCGCGAGCACGGCTGCGAGATGGAAAAGATGCCTTGGCTCTGGGACTCGACCCCGCGGCCGTTGCAGACCGGGCACACCTTGGGGCTCGTGCCCGGCTTGGCGCCGGTGCCGTGGCAGGTCGGACATGGCTGCGAGGTCGGAACGGCGAGCGGTACCTGGGCGCCGTCGATCGCCTGCTGGAAGGAGAGCGAGACCTCGGTCTCGAGGTCGCGCCCGCGCGGCGCCTGCGTCCTCGTCCTCGTCCCGGCGCCGCGGCCCGCGCCGGCGGAAGCGTCGCCGCCGCCGCCGAACAGGTTCGAGAGGATGTCGCCGAAGCCGCCGAACGTGCTCGGGTCGAAGCCACCGGACCCGCCGATTCCGAACGGCCCCGTGCCTCGGTCGTAGTCCTTGCGCTTGTCGGGGTCGGACAGCACGTCGTGGGCCTGCGAGATCAGCTTGAAGCGCTCCTCGGCCTGCTTGTCTCCAGCGTTGCGGTCCGGGTGGTACTTCCGCGCGAGCTTCCGGTACGCCTTTTTGATCTCGTCGTCAGACGCGTTCTTACCGACCCCGAGGGTCTTGTAGTAATCGGGCTTGGCGGGGGGCATGCGCTACCCCGCGACGGAGACTCGGGCAGGCCGGAGTACGGCGTCACCGAGCCGGTAGCCGCGCTGGTAGACCGCGACAATCGTTCCCGGCTCGGCCCCTGCGAGCGGTTGCTGGGCGACCGCCTCGTGATGCTGCGGGTCGAACTGCTCTCCCAAGGGCGAGAACGGCTCAATGCCGGCCCGGCCGAGCGCCGCGACGAGCTCGTCGTACACGAGCTTGATCCCCGACGTGAGCTCTCCGGTGGCCGTCGTGTCCGTTGCCGCCAATGCGCGATCGAGATTGTCGATCGCGGGCAGGAGCTCGCGGGCGAGCTTGCTGACGCCACGCGTCTGGGCAGCCGCCGCGTCGCGAGCGACTCGCCGCCGGTAATTCTCGAAATCCGCCTTCGTCCGCTGGGCAAGGGCGAGATACTCGTCCGCCTTCTCCGCCCGCACCAGCAGCTCGTCGAGGTCGAGCTCGACTGGATGCTGGTGCTCGTCAGCCTCGGGAATCAATTCGGCGTCCGAGGCTTCGAGCTTCTGCTCAGGGGAGGGCGCGACAGCAGGACCATCCCGCTCCTCCCCGGGCGAAGACACTTGAGGCGGTCCATCCCGCTCCTCCCCGGGCGAAGGCGCTGAACCATGCGCGCCATCAGCCTCGGGGGGCGGGCCACCATCCGAGGCCACTTGCGTAGCGGCCTCGGATGGTGGGGCGGCCTCCGAGGCTGCCACCCCACCTGAGACGTGATCGTGATCGCGATTCGCCGCGGCCATTTACTTGCCCTCGTCCACGACCTCGGCGTCAACGACATCCTCCTCCTCGGCGTCGGCACTTGCGCCGTTGCTCGAGGCGGCACCGTCCTCGCCGGCGGATGCCGCGGCCTCCTCCTGGGCGCGCTGGTACATGGCCTCGGAGACCTTGTGGAACGACGCGTGGAGCGCGTCGGTCTTGGCGTCGATGTCAGCGGGGTCGTCTGAGGTCAGAACCTCACGCACCGCCTTGATCGCCGCCTCGATCTCCTCCTTCGAGGTCGAGTCGACCGCGTCACCCAGGTCCTTGAGCTGTCGCTCCGACTGGTAAGCGGCGTTCTCGGCGTTATTGCGCGCCTCTGCGAGCTGGCGCTGCAGACGGTCATCATCCGCGTGCGTCTCGGCGTCGGAGACCATCCGCTTGATCTCGGCGTCGGAAAGGCCCGAGCCCGCCTTGATCTCGATCTTCTGTTCCTTGCCGGTGCCGAGATCCTTGGCTGACACGCTCAGGATCCCGTTGGCATCGATGTCGAAGGCGACCTCGATCTGAGGGATCCCGCGAGGTGCCGGCGGAATTCCGGTGAGCTGGAACTTGCCGAG
>PMOY01000069.1 GCA_003165655.1 Solirubrobacterales bacterium | reverse complement strand
GGCGTCGCCAAGGCCAACGCCGATCACGTCACGATCTCCGGCCACGACGGCGGCACCGGCGCATCGCCGCAGTCGTCGGTCCAGTACGCCGGCGTGCCCTGGGAGATCGGCCTCGCGGAGACTCAGCAGACGCTGCTCCTCAACGACCTGCGCTCGCGGATCACCGTCGAGGTCGACGGCCAGATCAAGACCGGCCGCGATGTCGTAATCGGCGCCCTGCTCGGCGCCGACGAGTTCGGCTTCTCGACCGCCCCCCTGATCGCAATGGGCTGCATCATGATGCGCGTCTGCCATCTCAACACGTGCCCGGTCGGCATCGCGACCCAGGACCCGAAGCTCCGCGAGCGCTTCCGCGGTACACCCGAGCACGTGATCAACTACCTGATCCTCGTCGCCGAGGAGGTCCGCGGGCTGATGTCCTCGCTCGGCGTTCGGCGCTTCGAGGACATGATCGGGCGCACGAGCCTGCTCGAGATGGACGGGGCGATCGACCACTGGAAGGCTCGCGGGATCGACCTATCGATGGTCCTGAGCACCCCCGACCTGCCGCCGGGTGCGCCCCGCCGGCGCACGCGTGACCAGATTCCGGTGCTCGACGACGCGCTCGATTGGGAGCTCGTGCGGGCAGCGACGCCGGCGATCGACGGCGGCGAGCCGGTCGCGTTCGGTCCGGTCACCGTACGCAACGTCAACCGCACCGTGGGCGGGATCCTCTCCGGTGAGATCGCCCGACGGCACGGGGTAGAGGGCCTGCCCGAAGGAACGATCGAGATCGCCTTCCACGGCTCCGCCGGTCAGAGCTTCGGCGCCTGGCTCGCGCCCGGGGTCACTTTCTCACTGAAGGGGGAGACGAACGATTACACCGGCAAGGGCCTCTCGGGCGGCGTCATCTCGGTTCGCCCGCCCGAGTCGGCGGGGTTCCGCGCCGAGGAGAACGTGATCGTCGGCAACACCGTCCTCTACGGTGCGACCGCCGGCCGCGCGTTCATCCGTGGACTCGCCGGCGAGCGCTTCGCGGTACGCAATTCAGGCGCCGACGCCGTCGTCGAGGGCGTCGGAGACCACGGCTGCGAATACATGACCGGCGGTCGCGTCGCGGTGCTCGGTCCGACCGGGCGCAATTTCGCCGCCGGTATGAGCGGAGGCGTGGCGTACATATACGACCCCGGCGGCGACTTCGAGAGGCGTTGCAACCTCGAGCTGGTGGATCTCGAGGAGCTCTGCGAGGAGGACGATTTCGAGCTGAGGTCGCTGATCGCCGAGCACCGCCAGCGGACCGGCTCACTTGTCGCCCGGAATCTCCTCGCCGACTGGGAGAACGCAGTGACGGACTTCGTCAAGGTGATGCCACGTGACTACGCGCGCGTGCTGGCCGAGCGCGCGGCGGCGCGGGCGGAAGCTGTCGCCTAGTCATGGGCGAGCTCGGCGCGTTCCTGAAGATCCACCGGGTCGGCTTTGACAAGCGCGACCCGCGGCGCCGTGTCCATGACTACAAGCAGTATTTCTCGCTCCAGCCCGAGGAGGAGCTTCGCCGCCAGGGTGCGCGGTGCATGGACTGCGGCGTGCCGTTCTGCCACGAGGGCTGTCCGCTCGGGAACCTGATACCCGACTGGAACGACCTCGTCTATCGAGACAAGTGGCGCGAGGCGATCGACCAGCTCCACGCCACCAACAACTTCCCCGAGTTCACCGGACGCATCTGTCCGGCTCCGTGCGAGTCCGCGTGCGTGCTCGCGATCAACGACGACCCGGTGACGATCGAGCAGATCGAGCTCGCGATCGTCGAGCGCGCGTTCGACGAGGGCTGGGTCACCCCCGCGGTGCCCGACCGCCGCACCGGCCGCAAGGTCGCCGTCATCGGTGCGGGACCGGCGGGACTCGCGGTGGCCGCCGAGCTCAACCAGTGCGGCCACAATGTGACCGTCTACGAACGCGACGAGGCCCCAGGGGGACTGATGCGCTTCGGCGTCCCCGACGCGAAGCTCGAGAAGGCGATCATCGACCGCCGCGTCGCGCTCCTCGAGCAGGAGGGGATCGAGTTCGTCTACAACGCCGACATCGGCTCGGCCGAGCTCCCCACCGAGCGCCTGCGCGAGGAATTCAACGCGATCGTGATCTCGATCGGCTGCCGGGTGCATCGCGATGTGGCGGAGGTTCCGAACCGCGACCTCGCCGGAATCCACTTCGCGATGGACTACCTCTACCAGCGCAACCGCTGGGTCGCCGCCCAGGAGGGCCGGCCCGCGCGTCCACCTGAGCCCGGCCGGGAGATCACGGCCGCCGGCAAGCGGGTGCTCGTGGTCGGCGGCGGCGACACCGGGATGGACTGCATCTCCAACGCCCGGCGCGAAGGCGCGAAGAGCACCATCATGCTCGACGTCTACCAGGCGCTGGCTCCGGACGGGCGCGACAAGCTGCATCCCTGGCCGCTCCCGCCCAAGCGGACGCTGAACACGTATGCGCTCGATGAGGGCGGCACGCGCAAGTGGGGTACCGAGGTCACGGGTTTCATGGGCAAGGACGGCCATGTCACGAACGTCTTCGCGCGCCAGGTGACGGGCACGACCTCGCGCGATCTGACGCCGGTTCCAGGGAGCGAGTTCGTGCTCGGAGCCGATCTCGTCCTGATCGCGATCGGCTTCTCGCACCCCGAGTACGAAGGCCCCCTCGAGCAGCTCGGCCTCGAGCTCGACAAGCGCGGCAACGTCTCGACTCAGATGACCTATCGCACCTCCGCGTCCGGCGTCTACGCGTGCGGCGACGCTCGGATCGGCCAGTCCCTGATCGTGACCGCGATCGCGGAGGGACGCAAGTGCGCTCGCGTCGTCAACCAGGATCTCGGCGGCAGCCCGATGGACGCCGACCGCGAGATGCTCGCCGTCGGGGCGTGGAGCGGCGAGGTCGATCGGACCCTCCGGCACGAAGCCGAAGCCGCCGGGAACGTTCGGCCCGGGGACGAGTTCTTCACGGGCCCGGGCGCGCGCGGCGATTGAACCGCGATTATGTATAGCTGACCGGCGGAAACCTGTGCGATCGCGGACTTGGACGGAGGATTTTCACGCTTGTCGCGGGGGCATGATACTTTTAAAAATTGCCGGGTGTCGAAGACAGTAAGGCACGTTAGGGGCAGCAAGGTTTAGTCCAAACCTGGGACGGGGAAACTCGCCCCTGTCGGTCAGGGAACTGCGCCCCCACTTCCCTGGCTCTGCCGGGGGGCTCGGATGGATCCGAGCCCTCCGGTCTTTTTTCACTGCCGTGCCCGCGTCTCCGTGCGGCCGGTGTGGCAACGTGTGGCCATGGCGTCGGCAGCAACCACCCGGGCCGTCGGCGAGCACGCCGCTCACCACCACGCCTCGATCGGCGGGACGATCGATCAGCTTCTGCACTCGGCGGGAAAGTTCTTCTCGAGCCTCGCGTCGCTGCGACTGGTGCCCCTGCTGATCGGCCTCGTGTGTTACGCGCTGTATCTCGGGCTGCGCTCGCGCGCGCTGTTCAACGCTGTCAAGGCGGCGTACCCCGGCGAACGGGTGAGGTGGCGCGACGTGTGGGGCGGATACGTCGCGGGCTATGCGGTCAACAACGTCTTCCCCCTCGGCGGCGGGAACATCGTGCAGCTGTTTCTCACCCGCGTATCGATCGCCAATTCGAGCTATCCGGCACTCGCCTCCGCGCTCTCGACCGCTGTGCTGTTCGACTGGGCTGTCGGTGTGCTCGTGATGTGCTTCGCCTTCACCCGAGGGGTGTTTCCGAAGCCGCCGAGCTTCTCGCAGCTGCCCTCGTTCGACATCAGCTTCTTCGCCTCCAACCCGCGGTTCACGTTGTTCACCTTGACGGCGCTCACGATCGCCTTCCTGGTTGCGTTCGCGCTGCTGTCGGCGCGTGTGAAGGCCTTCTGGCAGCGGATCCGGCAGGGCCTGGCGATCCTCCGCGACCGGCCGCGCTACCGGCACGAGATGGTCACCTGGCAGGCGGCGAGCTGGGTCGCCCGCTTCGCGTCCTACTGGGCGCTGCTCGAGGCGTTCCACATCGGCGGCTCGGTGACCAACGCGCTGCTCGTGCTCGCCGTCCAAGTGATCGCCTCGGTGTTCCCGTTCACCCCCGGCGGCGCCGGCGTTCAGCAGGCATTGCTCACGACGATCTTCGCCCGCAATGCCGGCGCGTCCACCGTCGCGGCGTTCTCGGTCGGTCAACAGATCGCGACAGGGGTGCTCTCGACCGCCCTCGGATTCGCCGCGCTCGTGTTCATCTTCCGCTTCCGCAGCTTCCGCGAGGTGATCCGCCGCGGCAAGGAGCACCGCCGGGAGGAGGCGCGGGCCGATGATCTGCGGGGCGGCGACCTGCGGGCCGATGATCTGCGGGCTGATGACCTGCGGGCCGATGATCTGGCGCCCGACGAGGGCGCCATGAGCACCGGATAGGCGGAAGCTGACGTGGCCCGTCCGCGCGCCATGCCCCATATCGGCGATCCGGTCACCGTCGTGTTTCTNNTTTGTGACCGCCGTCGATGAGCACGCGCGACGGGTGCTGGTGAGCACGACAGACGGCCAAGCGCTGGCGTTCGGGCTCAGCCGCGCCACGGGCACGTTCCTCGCGGATGGTCAGCAGTCCGGCGCGCGGCTGCTCTTCGGTGACTGACGCGGAGACTGAACCGTCAAGAAATGTCGACGAGCGCGGGGCGACCGATCGCGAAGCCTTGCGCGTAATCGACGCCGTATTCCTCGAGTAGGTCGAGGGTGGCTTGGGACTCGGCGCCTTCCGCGACCGTCTGCCGTCCGAACCCGCGCGCGAGACTGACGATCGCTTTGACGACGTGCTGATTTTGGGAGTTCTCGATCAGGTCGCGGACGAACTGGATGTCGATCTTCAGGAGCGTGATCGGTAGTGACTTGAGGTAGCCGAAGCCACCGTATCCGGTACCGAAATCGTCGAGCGCGATCTCGCAGCCGAGCGCTGAGAGCTCGTGCACGAACGACTCTGCGACAGACTCATCGTTGGCGAGCGCGGTCTCCGTGATCTCGCATACGAGCAAGGCCGGATCGGCTCCCGTGTCGCGGAGCCCGCGGACGAGATCGTGGATCACATCGCGCGATCCGAGCGACTTGCCGGAGATGTTGAAGTGAACCTTCAGACCACGCGCCGCCAGCTTGATGGCCTGTCCGAGGACCCACCGGTCGATGACTTCGATCAGACCGTATTGCTCGGCGGCGGGGAGGAACTTCCCGGGCGCGATGATCGCGCCGTCGCGGTCGACCATCCGCAGCAGCAGCTCGTGCATCACGACCTCGCGGCTGTGGAGGTCGATGATCGGCTGGGCGTGCAGGACAAGGCGGTCCTCATCCAGGGCGTCTCTGATGCGACCCACCCAGTTGAGGTCCTCGCGCTCGCGCTCGCGCCGCTGGTCCGCGGCCCGGCGATCGGTGGCATCATCGAATACGACCACGAGGCCCTGGACCTGCGCGTCGATCGTGATCGGCGCGGCGCTGTAGGAGACCGGCAGCAGCCGGCCGTCACGGCGGGTGAGCGTATCGTCCTCGACGCGGATGGTGCTACCTGTCTCCAGCGCGGCCAGCAATGGGCAATCCGCTGCGGGGTAGGGCGAGCGGTCCTCGTGCTGGTAGTGGAGCGTGTCGTGGATCGAGCGCTCGCCGAGCTCGTCCTTGGTCCAGCCGAGGAGCTTCTCCGCGGCCTGGTTCATGTAGGTGACGCGCCCGTCGCCGCTCATCGCGATCACGCCCTCGGTGATGCTGTCGGTCAGCGCAGCGAGGAAACGTTCGGTCGACCGCAACTCCAGCGTCTGAGCCTTCGATGCGCTGATGTCGGAGAGAATCGCCAGCGTGCCCGTGTGATGACGATGCAGATCTGTCAGTGGCGTGTGCGATACCCGCGTCCAGCACTGCTTACCGTCCTTGCGCAAGAAGCACTGTTCGACCACCCCAGAGCGCCCTTCGCTGCGCGTGACCTCGAGCTCTTGCTGAGTGATAGTTCGCCACTCGGGGCTCATGAACTCAGAGAGCTTGCGCCCGATCATCTCCGCGGGGTGATAGCCGAGCATCTCCGCCATTCTTGGGTTGACGTAGTCGGTGCGGTCCGCGGCGTCGAGACGCCATACGCCGTCGGGAGTCATGTCGAGAATCTCGCGATAGCGCGCCTCGCTCTCCGCTCGCTCGCGCGTGGCCCGCGCTCGCTCGGTGATATCGCGCGTGATCGTCGTCACGCCGTTCTCGTGGCCCGCGGCGTCAATCTGTACGAATGCGGTGATCGCGACGTCGATCCGGGTCCCGTCCTTGTGCAGCCGCTGCGTCTCATAGCGGTGCACGGTCCCGCCGGCCACCGTCTGCTGGCGTAGTCCGCGGCTCTCGGGTGTCGCATCGGGCGGAATCAGGACGTCGCTTGACACGCCGAGAATCTCGTCTGAGCTGTATCCGTAGATCGCTTCTGCGCCGCTGTTCCAGCTCGTGACCCGGAGTTCGGCGTCGAGCGAGACGATCGCGTCGTCCGACGAGCGCACGATCTCGGCGAGTCGGGCTTGTTCGGCCGCGGCGCGATCGCGTCGGGTCACGTCCCGCCAGGTGAGAACGAGCAGGTCTCCCGTGCTGAGGGCGCGCACATCGAAGAAGCGTTGATCGAGCTCTCCGCCCCGCCTGCTCGGTTGGGCGAAATCGTCGAGCGCCAAGGGCTCACTGGTCTCGATCACCTTTACGTACGCGTTGAACAGGCCTACAGGAGCCAGCTGTGTCGACCGTTCGAGCATGCGCATGCCGACCAGCTCCTCGCGCGCGAGGACGTTCGCCTCGCACGCGGCATCGTTCGCGTACTCGTAGAAGAAGTCGACGATCTGAGCCCCGTCGCGTACGGGTTTGAGCAGCACGAACGGGTCGATCAGCGACCCGACCGACGCGTGAAAGCACGCCTCGCACTTCGCCAGGCCGGCGGCGAGCTCGACCACACGGTCCTCAGTCGACGCCGAGTCTTCGACCTGTGGCGGGTCAGACGCGCGAGCCCCAGCAATGACTGCTGGTCTGCTCTCTGACTCCATTGCTCACTTCCCTCGCGGTGCTTCGCTCTCGATGGTCGGAGCGGTTCACACCGGCCCCAAGCTGCCCGGTTAGACAGGTATCGGCAACCGAGCAAGCCACCATGAATCGCCCGTGGACGGTTCCTGGACGCTCGCGCCGGACACACCGAGCAATGATCCGCGAGAATTCGGGTCAAGCGATCAGGCATGACCTACGAACGTAAGAACCCCGGATCGATCCGATGAGCGGCCAGGATCTCGGACTCGCGGTCGCGGTCTTTCTCGCCTGCACGGTCGAGGCTGTCGAGGCGCTGACGATCGTCCTCGCGGTCGGGGCGACGCGCAGCTGGTCCTCCGCGCTCTCGGGGGTCGGCGCCGCGACGGTGGTCCTCGCAGCAATCGTGGCGGCGCTCGGCCCGGCGCTCACGTCGCTGCCGATCGACGTTCTGCGGGTCGCGGTCGGCGGCCTGTTGCTCGTGTTCGGATTGCAGTGGCTGCGCAAGGCGATCCTCCGCGCGGCGGGACTCAAAGCCCTGCACGACGAGGCGGCGACCTTCGCCGAGGAAACCGAGGCGGCGCGCGCCGCGGCGCGCGAGCAGGGCGCGTTCGACGGATATTCGTTCGCGATCGCATTCAAGGGAGTACTGCTCGAGGGTCTCGAGGTGGCGTTCATCGTGCTCACCTTTGGCGCCAACCAGCACCGCGTGGCGCTCGCCGCGGTGGCGGCGGGTGCCGCGGTGGCGCTCGTCGCGCTCGTCGGCATGGCGGCGCGCGCACCCCTCGCGCGCGTGCCCGAGAACACCCTGAAGTTCGCCGTCGGGATCATGCTCACGTCATTCGGGACGTTCTGGGGCGCTGAAGGGGCGGGCGCGTCCTGGCCGGGCGGCGACGCGGCGCTGCTGGCGATCATCCCCGTGATGGCCGCCGTGGCGCTGGCGACGGTCGCGCTCCTGCGCCGCGCGGTGAGCGATGGTGCCGGCGGCGGAGCCCGCCTGCCCGCATGACCGGCTCGCGCCGCGTCCTCCTGGCGATCTGGGACTTCGTCGTCGGCGATGACTGGCGCGTGGCGCTTGGCGTCGCCGTGGCGATTGCGGTCACGGCGGTGGTCGCCGACAGCTCCGTGGCCGCCTGGTGGGTGCTCCCGGTTGCCGTAGTGGCCCTGCTCACAGACTCGTTACGGAGAGCCGCCCGCCGGTGACCTACGATTCTGGTGGACACCGTGCCCACCTTCTGCCGACATAACCGCTTCATCCAGAACTGCCCGATCTGCTCGCGCGAGCAGGCGGCGGAGCGGCGCGAGGTGGTATCCCCCGGTGGCGCGACGAGGACGCGTCAGTCGCCCCGGCGCAGCGGGCAAGCGCGATCTCCGAGGATGCAGATCCGGCAACTTGCGCGCGGTGCCGACGACGGGTTCCGCTCGCCGCTCGCGCCGGGACTGAAGTCGAGCGAGGACGGAGAGCGCCTCGCCGAGGAGCTCGCTTTCGCAACCGCTCGTCTCGCCCGGCTGGAGACCGATCCGCCGGGTGCTTACGCCGAGGTCGCCGGAGCGGGAGATGTCGAGGAGCGCACCTGGCTTGCGTTCCTGATTGCCTACCTGTGCCCGCTGAACGGCGACGATCCGTTCGCCGCGATCCGGGCCGCGCGAACGTCGTGGTCCTCAGGCGAGGAGCCAGACCTCAGCGAGGTGCGGACCGGCCCCCGCACCGCGAACGATCCCGCGCGTGGCACACGGACGCTCGACGCCTACAGGGCATGGGCGGCTCGGTCCGGGTCACAGGCCTCGGCTTTCGGCGGTGAGCCTGCGTGGTCGCCCGAGCGCCGTTTCGCCAGGGCGTTCGAGCGGCTCGCGCTTCCCGGGCTGCACCGCGACGCTCGCTTCGACCTTCTTGTCACCTTGGGCCGGCTCGGCGTCTACGACCTGCGCGCCGGGACGCTGGAGTTCGGTGGCGCCAACGAGACGACCCTCGCCGCCAAGCGCGCGCTCGGCATCGGCGACACGCTGCTGCTCGAGCGCCGCGCGGCCCAGCTCGCCGAGGCCGCGCGGCTCCCGCTCGAGGCGCTGGACGTCGGTCTGCACAACTGGGGCGCCGGCACCCGCAGCACGATGGGTCTCGAACCGACCGCAGAGCCCGATCCCACGGCGCTCGACTCGACGCGCGCAGCGCTCGGGCTGTAGGGCGCGGCGCTCCGCCTGTGGAGGATGGCGCTCGAACGACCTTGAGCGAGCGGCGCTCGGCCTTGAGTGCCCGGCGCTCGGCCTTGAGCGCCGCGCTCGCCCTGTCGTGCACGCCGGTCCGACGCCCGTTCCGAAGACGTCCGCCCGACCGCCTACCTTCCTGAGGCACCACATCGACCCGGAAGGCCGGAGCTCCGTCTCTCATGTCCCTCTGCTTCATCGAACCTCAGAACGCGATTCGTGTCATCGCCGAATCGGTGGGACGCGAGGCTCGTCGCCAGATCCTCGGCGAGGTCGTGCGCGCATGGGTCGACGAGATCCCCGAGCCGGATCTCAATTCCCATTACGCCAAGGCCGTGGCGGATCTCGACGACCACGACCTCTCACTGCTCGCCGCGTGGCACGCGTCGCTCGAAGTCGGGCATCCGATTCCCAACAAGGAGTTCCTCGTCAACGTCTTCCCATCGCTTGGCGAGAACCGCCGCGAGGCGCTCAAGATCGCCGCGGGCTTTCGCGGCGAGGAGGCGTTCGAGGCCGGCGTGGGGGAGGAGCAGGCGTTCGACACGGTGCTGCCCTGGCTCTCGCACGAACGCTGCGTCCAGCTCGCCGGCGAATGTCTCGAGCTCTACTGCTGGGACCGCCTCGGCGTCGAGAACTGATAGAGCTGACGAGCCGGTCACGCCCATGCGTCACATGTTGAGGATGTTCACGGCGCGGGCCGCGACCACCCCGACGGTGAGAAATGACGCGATCGCCTGGATCAGCATCAGGGCCTTGATGCGAACGCTGAGCGGCATCGCGTCGGTGGGACTAAATGCGCTTGCGTTCGTGAACGCGACGTAGAGATAGTCCAGGAACGCCGGGCGCCAGGCCTTCAGGGATGGGTCTGAGGCGTCCATCTGGGGAAATAGGAAGTCCGGTGCGTGGGGCTTGGGCGCGGTGCGCATGTGCGGACCGCCGCGATCGACCTCCCAGAACCACAAGCCGAACGCGGCTACGTTCGTGAACCAGATCTGCGCGGCCGAGAACACCAGTGATCGGCCGCCGCTTCCGCCGCTCCTCAGCAGATAGTGGACGAGCAGACCCTCCGCGGTGAAGTTCGCTGCGGTGACGATCACGATCAGAGCGATCGACATGCGTCGACGAACGGTCGACTGGGTGTGATGCAGATACGGCGTCGAGATCGCCAGCCCGAGCAGCAGCACCCCCTCCAGGCCGGGGACAAGCCAGCGAGGGCCAACCGTCAGTCTCGCGGGCAGCACCACGTACAGCACGATCGATACCAACACCGCCAGCTGCGCCTCCCAGAACGGCTCAACGACGCCCAGCTCTTGGTGATGCCCGCGCAGCAGTCTGAACCATTTCGATAACACCACGCACTCACGTATTCGCCGTTCAGCCGTCCGTGCCTGTCGAACCGGCCCGACGGCGGCGCCGGCACGGCGCATCCGGATAGGTGGTCGCCGCCCGGATCTGCTTGACATCGGCATCGGAGGCGACTCTCCGGTTTGGACCGCAGGAGTCAGCAGGTAAGCTCAGAGGACGGAAGACGACCCACTCTCGAGGAAGGCAGGGCATGCCCGAAGAGCATCAGATCGTCAGTGAAAGCCATGGCGAGCCGCTGCCCGCCGGGCGCGTTGGCGTGCGCGTGCGCCTTCGGCTTTCAGGCTGTCCCAGCGGGCGGTGGTCGACCGCTCTGAGCGCCAACCTTTACAGAGAGCTCCTCGGCCACGCGGCCGTGGGGCACTTGCTACTCGACGACATCGTGCAGGGCGACGAGATCGTCCTGGAGGGCGTTGAAGAGAGCGAGGCGCTGACGCTCGCCGGCACCCTGCGGCGTGCGGTCCACGACACGAACAAGACGCTCGCACGAGAGGCCAGTCCGACCACCAACGTCACCCAAGGGGAGGCTGAGGCAATCGCCCGCCAGGTCGATTCGGGGCGAGGGACCTCGTGACGGGCGTGCGGCCCGCCGAGGTGAGGGCATCGCTGGCGGCTAGGTGTTCTGAGAGTCGGGCGGGGCGGCCGAGGTGGAAGCCTTGGGCGTAGTCGACACCGAGGCCGGCGAGGATTCTTACGGTCTCGCGGTCGGGGACGCACTCGGCGATCGTGTGTTTACCCATGTCGCGCGCGATCCGAACGGCGGCGGAGATCAGCGTGCGGTCGGTTTCGTTCTGGGCGCAGTGGGCGATGAACTCTCCGTCTATCTTCAGGTAGTCGAAGCCGAGGTACTTGAGGTAGTAGAACGAGCCGAGACCGGCGCCGAAGTCGTCGAGCGCAAACTTGCATCCAAGCTCCGCTAGGCGGTTGATGAACGCACCGGCGCGACTGGCGTGGGCGACGGCCGCGGTCTCGGCGACCTCGAAGATCAGCCGGTCGGGCGGCACGGCGGTCTCGTGCAGCTGGCGCGTGATGAGTTCGAGCAATTCTTCGTCGCCGAGGGTCCGGCCGGAGAGGTTGATCTCGAAGTGAATGTCACGGCCAACCGCGCGTTGCGCGGCGAGTGTGTCGATCGCGCGTCGGGTGACCCAGCGGTCGATATCGCGGTTGAGGCCAAGGCGTTCTGCGATGTACAGAAACGATCCAGGCTGGATCACGTTGCCCTGACGATCGCGCATACGGAGCAACAGTTCATACTGCGCCGGTCGGTTGTCGGTGAGAGACACGATCGGCTGAGCGAGCAGTTCGAAGCCGTCGTGGAGGATGGCGTATTCGATTTCCTCAGCCCATCTGATCTGGCCTTCGGCCTTCCGGCGCGCGTGTCGTTCGCTGCGATAGCGTGCCCAGCGGTCCCCGCCGGCGTCCTTGGCTTCATACATCGCGAGGTCCGCGTTGATCATCATCTCCTCGGCGGTCATGCGCTCACTGTCCTCGAAACGGGCGATGCCGATGCTGGCGGTCACCCGCCTACCCGCGCCGATCAGCCCAGGTAAGGACTCTTCGCGGACGGGTAGCGCCTCGTCGCGCACAATCTCAAGCAGCGCTTCGGCGACAGTCTGTGTCTCCTCCTCGTCTCCGCCGGGAAGCAGCAAGGTGAACTCGTCTCCGCCGAGCCGTGCGACGACGTCGCTGTTGCGTAGGCGGCTGCGCAGCGCTTGCCCGATCCGCACGATCAGCTCATCCCCAGCCCTGTGCCCCTGCGTGTCGTTGAAGTACTTGAAGTGGTCGAGATCGAGCATCAGCACCGCACCGGTCGCCCCGTAGCGTCTGACGCGCGCCGCATGGCTGCCGAGCTCGCGCTCGAGGCTGCGCCGGTTCAACAGGCCCGTCAGCGCGTCATGATCAGCGGCGTGCGCAAGCCGGCTTTCGTAGCCGCGGCGCTCGCTGACGTCCTGAACCTGCGAGATGAAATACAGGGGCAGACCGTCACCGCCGCGGATCAATGTGACGCTGACATCCGCCCAGATCACGTGCCCCGAAGCGTGCACGTAGCGCTTCTCGCGCCGATCAGATGTCGCGTCACCCGCAAGCAACACACGGTGTGCGTCCGCGTCAGCCGCGACATCGTCGGGGTGCGTAATGCGGTCACCAGGCTGACCCGTCAACTGCTCGTGGCGATAGCCGAGCATCGCACAGAAAGCGTCGTTGACACGCGCATAACCGCCTTCCAGATCGATGATCGTCATCCCGATCGGGGCACGCTCAAACGAGCAGCGGAAGAACTCCTGTGCCTCGTGCGCGGCGGCTCGCGTCGTTCGCTCAACGCCAACCCGGTCTATATCCACGTCCACGCTTTCGTCTTGCTCGCGCACGTCGTAGCCTCTCGCTCGACTCTGTGACTTCCGGACGGTCAGCAGTCTGCTCGTGCTGACATGGGTCCGGCCGCGGGATCGAGCCGAAAGGACGTTCGCCGAGCCAAGGGCGATTGAGCGAACACGGCAAGTGTAGCGACCGCGCTGGTGCAGACCCCGTCGGTAGAGGATGATTGGACAAATGGCCGATGAGCCAGACCGGCTACGAGTTCTGCTTGCCGACCAAAAAGCCAACCGCCTCGAGGAGATCGCGGAGGTCGTCGCTGAACTCGGTCACACCGTCGTCGCGCGCCTGTTCAATGTCGCAGACGTAGCCGAAGCGACGCGCCGCGAGCTCCCCGACGTCGCGATCGTCGGCCTCGGGGAAAACAACCAGCACGCGCTTGAGCTGATCTCCGAGCTGGTCAAAAAGGCCGCGTGCCCCGTCATCGCCGACATCGCGACCGAAGACGACGAGTTCATCGACAACGCCGCCAAACGCGGCATCTTCGCTTACGTCCAGCACGGCAGCCGCTCCGAGCTGGCCCACGCGCTGGACATCGTCCTGCGCCGCTACGCCGAGTTCAGTCGCATCCACGGCGCGCTCGGACGCCGCGCCATCATCGAGCAAGCCAAGGGCATCCTGATGGAACGTCACGGCATCAGCGCCGAGGACGCATTCGCCGACCTGCGCAACCGCGCCAGAAACACCAACACAACACTCCTTGGCGTCGCCGAGGCGGTCGTCACCAGCTACCCGCTGTTCAGGACAGCCCCCCACCCCGAAGAGGCCCCCGGCTGATCACAACCGCTCCACGGCGCCCGAAACGCATCCTCGGCATAACTCGGCCCTCGGCATACGGCGATGAGCGAATCGATGCACCCTGACAACGGTTCCCCTGTTGTCAGGGTGCGATCCGAACGGGAACTGCGTCCCGGTTCCGTTATCGGTTGGCGCCGGCGGATTCTCGCCGAACGCTAGGCACGGCTAGACCACCGTACGACGTCTCCGCGAGCGCCGCCTCGCCGGCGCCTCGACGGCGTCACGTCTCCGCGAGCGCGGCCTCGATCTCCTCGATCGTCTGATCGGTCGAGCGAAACCGGACGGCGCGCATCCCCAGCTTCCGCGCCGTGTCGCAGTTGACCTCGATGTCATCGACGAACAGCGCCGCCGGCGCGAGGACGCCGAGGCGTTCTAGGGTGATCCCATAGATCTCAGGCTCGGGCTTGCGGACACCGACGAACGCGGAATCCACGACGACGCCGAAGATCTCGTCGACCGGGAGCTTGGCGCGCCAGAGCGGCTCCCATTCACGCACGTTGTTGGTGCAGATCGCCATCCGGTAGCCGCGGGCCTGGAGCGATCGCATGTAGTCGATCAGAGGTTCATTGGGATGCAGGTGACGGAAGTAGCTCTCGCCGAACCCGTCGAGCGCGATCGGGCGGCCAAGTTGCGCCGTCAGCTGCTCCCCGAGGCCGTCGAGGAACGCGGTCTCGGTCATCCGCCCGGTCTCGAGCTCGAACAGGGGGTGCGCGCCGTCGCGTTCCCAGATCTTTCCCATCGCGATGCCGAGGTGCTCGACCGAGACGCCGGAGGTGTCCTCGAACGCGGTGAAGCCGTCGATCATCGGCGAGGTGAGCACGCCCCCGAAGTCGCAGATGATCGCCTTTACCGCGGTCATCTGATCGCCGCCACGGCGGTCATCGAGCGCGCAGCAGGTCGTACACGCCGAGCCCCTCCCTCCCGCGCATGCGCCAGCGGACGAGCTCGGAGCGCAGCGGGGGGTCGTCGGACACCGCGGCGCGCCCGATCGCCTCGCCCGCGGCGCGCCGGGGGTACTGCTCGCCCTCCTCCTCCCCGAGCCACAGCTCGAGGCCCACGCGTGCGGGCACCCCGTCGGCGGTATATGTGCTCGACAGGCGCGGCTCGGTGACCGGCACCGGGAGGCCACCCTGGAGCAGCGCGCCGCTGAGCAGCTCGCTGTCGTGACCGCGTGCGCGCCGCGGCCGTGCCGCGAGCACGGCGACCCCGTCCTCGCCACCAAACCAGGCCGAGACCGCGCGTACGGTATCGAAGCGCTTACCGTCGAGGACGCCCAGCCGGCGGCTCCGCTCCCCGGCGCAGTCGACGGCATGCTCCTGAGCGCCGACGAGGAGAGTCCCGTGGACGTGGGCGAGCTGGTGAAGGCTGCGGATTCCCGCGTCCGCGAGCTCGAGCTCCGCGACTTCGCCCGTCGGTGCGAACGTCAGCTCGAAGCCGTCACCGCCGAGTCGCCAGTCTTCGTCGGGATCGGAACCCTCCACGACCGCCGGAGCGCCGAAGCTGGAGCAGAAGCCGGTGTCCCATACCGACGCGGTCCCGAGCAGGTCCCCGTCCGGTTCACCGAACGCGAACGCTCGGATCTCGGCTGGCTGGCGAAAGCTCACGGCTGAAGCTGGGGAGGATCTACCTCTCTGGCGGTCCCGTCGACGTCGTACGGCTCGGCGGAGCCGCGGGGACCGGTGCCGGATCGGCGCCCAAACCGTCCCGCTTGCATGACCAGCCGGTGCTGGAAGTTCCGGATGACGAGCGCGCGCAGGAGCACACGGGTCGGCGGGAACAGCAGCAGGAGCCCGACGGCATCGGTGATGAACCCGGGCACGATCAGCAGACCTCCCCCGAGGATGATCAGGGCGCCGTCGACCACCTCGCGACCCGGCGGCCGTCCGTCCGCGAGGGCGGCGTTGAAGCGCCGCCACGCGACTCGCCCCTCCGAGCGCATCGCCCACGTTCCGAGCGGCCAAGCGGCGATCAAGAGCACGATCGTGAGGAGAATCCCGATCGCCTCGGCGACGCGAACGATCACGTAGACCTCGGCGATCGGCCAGAGGACGAAGAGGATCAAGGGGAGGAGGAACACTCCACACAAGGCTAGCGGGCGCCGGTGTGCGATCCCGCCGGCGTGCGGGCGCCGGCCCGTTAGGCGAACGCGGCCGTCGGCCCCTCGATGTGCACCCCGGGAAGGCGGTGCAGACCGACGAGCTCGATCAGCGTCGTGATCTGCGGCTGGGCGTCGCGCAGCAGGATCGCGCGCCCGTGGGTCCGCAGGCGCCGGGCGATCATGGCGAGATCGAGCATCAACGACGCATCCGCAAAGTGCAGCTCGCTCAGATCGACGACGACGTCCGCTTGGGTGCGAATCGCACGCGCGAGGGCCTGACGCCTGCGCCCCTGCGTCGTCCGATCCTCGTCTCCCTTGCAGCGCAAAGTGGGCGGTGTGTCATCGAAGTCGACGATGTGCAGAACCTACCGAAACCTAGGGTTGGGATGCAAGTCCCCCGCCAACATATTCCTTTGGCCGTTGCCCTGGACCGGCGACGCGACGGACAGATAGGGTTGGGCCGTTCCCAGGTGTTCGTCGAGAGGAAGCGCCATGCCGCAGGCCAGGAATAGTGGATCGAGAAAGACTGGATCGAAGTCCAGTTCGAGCACGTCGAAGCCGAAGTCGGCACGCGCGGCAGCCAAGCGCTCGGCTGCCGGCTCGGCTGCGGGAGCAACGGGGGCGACGGCCTCCGCCGCACCGAAGTCGCGGGCCTCGAGCGTGAAGAGTGGACCGGCGTCGGCCAAGACCGGACCGGCGTCGGCGAAGGCCGGACCGGCGTCCGCGAAGACTGAGCCGGAGTCGGCGAAGGCCACGGCATCCGCACGCTCGCCCGAGGCTCGTGTCGAGGCGGCCGCACAGCGCTTGCGCAAGCTGAACGAGCGGATCATCGAAGCCGGCAAGGATGCGGGCGAGACGACGCTGTCGAGCTACGAGAAGGCACTCAAGGCGATCGCGAGCACAATCGAACGCGGACCGGGCAGCAGCGAGATCGACTGGATCTCCCATCTGGCAACGACGCAGGCGAAGTTCATCCGCGACGTGACCGAGGCCTGGACGTCGGCCGCTCGTGGCGCGCTGAAGTAGCGCCCCCGGCCGCTAGACTGGCCGTATGGTTTCCGCTGACGATGTCACCGAAGCACTCCGGGACGTAATCGATCCCGAGTTGGGACTCGACTTCGTCGAGCTCGGCCTGATCTACGACGTCGAGGTCGACGGCGGCTCCGTGAATGTGACGTTCACCTTGACGAGCCCCGGGTGCCCGATCGGTCCTCAGGTCTCCGAGCAGATACAGGAGTTCGTCGGTGAGCTCGGCGGCGTCGAGGAGGTCATCCCGACGATGGTCTTCTCTCCGCCGTGGACGCCCGAGCGGATGAGCGAAGACGCCAAGTTCGCTCTCGGTTTCTGATCCAGCGCGTGCAAGATCTGCCGGGCGGGCCCGATCCATCGGACCCGCCCGGTTACATCCGCCCGCCGGAGCGTCGCTCAGGGGGCGACGGACACCCCGGCCGAGACTTGGGCGGACAGAGGGTGGGGGTCCGGTGACGCCGAGGCACCCCACCATCTAGAAGAACTCGCGGCCGACGCCGAGGTTGGAGAGATGCGCAGGCTTATCGAGAGTTGGTGCGACCCGCGTGGAGTGATCGTGGTCGCGGACGACGGCGAGCCCTGATCGGCACTCACCGCTCGTGTCAGCCCGCGCCGGCGTCGTCGCCCTCGCGGGCGAGCTCCTGATCGAGGTTGATCGCCCGGATCGAGTGCTCGCCGGGCAGCTTCGCCAGCACCGAGGCGACGACGTCCTTGACGTCGTGCTCATCATGACCGAGGTCGTCGAACAACGATTTCAGCGCCGTGTGCACGATCTTCAGCTGCGCCGCCGAGAGGTCGAGCCGGTACGCGGTCTCGCCCGAGTGAATGACGTCGTCGTCCATCGCCGGAGAACCGTATCCGCCGCGGCGGCCGACGACAAGCCCGGGCCCGCTCGGACCGGCGCTTATCCCTCGGGTGCGCCGCCGCGGCGTGGGGGGGACTTCGCTGGGGCTCCGCGGCTGCGCATCCGCTTGGCGCGCATGTCGGCCGCGGGCCCGCGTGTGGGGCGCGAGGAGGCGGTCGGGACGATGCCGAGTGGAGCGCGGTCGCCGTTGACCTCCGGGACCGGCTGCGACCGCCGCCGGGTGCCCGGCCGCGCCGCCTTTCCGCGGGCCGCCGCGAGGAGCTCGGCGAGGCCGAGCTCGATCCCTTCCGCGATCATGTCGATGTCGGGCAACGCGTCGTAGTCGCCGAGTAGGCCGTAGTCGATCCCGCCGTCGTAGGACATGATCGCGATCGCCAACGCGTGGTTGCGGGGCAGGAAGGCAATCGGGAAGAGGTCCACGAGCCGTCGCCCGAGCAGATACAGGGGCAGCTGGGGCCCCGGCACGTTGGTCACGATCAGATTGAACAGCCGGGTCGAGAAGTTCAGCCGTGAGGCCTGGGCGAGGACGGTCGGCGGGGCGAGGTTGTTGACGCTCGCGAGCGTGGCCGCCCCCACCGCCTGCTTGGAGTCCTTCAGTCCGTCCATCGCCTGCCTGACGAAGCGCAGCCGCGCAACGGGATCGCTGATATATACGGGTAGGGGACCTCGCATCACTGTCAGCTTGTTCCCGAGCTCGCCCTCGTCCTGCTTGGTCCGCACCGACACCGGGACGAGCGCGCGAAGCTCGAGCCCCTCGGTACGGATCCCGCGCGAGCGCAGCCAGCGGGCGAGAGCTCCCGAGACGACGGTAAGCACGACATCGTTGACCGTCCCGCCGAGCTCGTCCTTGACGAGCTTATAGTCGGCCAGCTCTTGGCGCACGACGGAGTAGCGGCGGTGCGGCCCGATGTCGACGTTGAGCGGGGTCTCCGGGGCCGGGTTCAGCGCCGCCCAGACGATCTCGCCGACGCCCTCCGCGACGTCGCGGACGGCGGCCAGCGTGTGCGTGGGGCGAGCGGCAGCGGCGATCGCGCGCGCGGCGATCTCCGTCGTCGTCGCGATCAATCCGCGGACGCCGGCGACCACGAGATCCGCCGGGGATGGCTCCGGAGACGCCCGCCACGGCTCGAGCTGCTCGTCGCCCGGGAGTGGGGGCTCGGGACTGAGGTCGAGGAGCACGGTGGCCAAGTCAACTCCGGAGACGCCGTCTACGAGCGAATGGTGGGTCTTGAACATGAGCGCGAAGCGCCCATCCTCCATGCCCTCCACGAGCCAGCACTCCCACAATGGCTTGCTGCGGTCGAGCTGCTGGGATGCGACCCTCGCGACGAGCTGGAGCAGCTGCTCCTCGGTACCGGGCGACGGCAGCGCCGCGTGACGGACGTGGTACTCGAGGTTGAATGAGGGATCGTCGACCCACAGCGGCCGCCCGGTGTCCAGCGGCGGGGTCGCCAGCTTCTGCCGGTAGCGGGGCACCAGATGCAGGCGCCCGCGGATGTGATCGAGCACGTCGGCGAACGCCGGCGCGGGTCCCTCGAAGAGCAGCACAGCGCCGATGTGCATGTGCGACTCGGGCCCTTCCTGGTGGAGGAACGATGCGTCGATAGACGTGAGTCGGTCGAGGTGCTCCTGAGCCATGGCCATCTTCCCCGGCTGCCGTGGACGAGAACGAAGATTAGCCGTCTGCGCGGCTCGCCGTCGTACCGGCCTGTACGCTGCGCCCATGGCGTGGGACTTCTCCACCGAGCCGGAATTCCAGGAGCAGCTCGACTGGATGCGCCGCTTGGTCAAGGAGGAGATCTGGCCGCTCGAGACGGTGCTCGACGAGCTCGGGTGGGAGGGACTGCTGCGCGCGATCGCGCCGCTCCAGGACCAGGTCAAGCGCTCAGGCCTGTGGGCCGCCCACCTCGACCCCGAGCTGGGCGGGCAGGGCTTCGGCCAGGTCAAGCTCGGGCTGATGCACGAGATCCTCGGGACGACGCCGATCGCCCCGCTTGTCTTCGGGAATGCCGCGCCCGATTCGGGTAATTCCGAGATCCTGGCGCTCGCGGGAACGCCCGAGCAGAAGGAGCGCTACCTGCAGCCGTTGCTCGCCGGGGATCTCAAGTCCGCGTTCAGCATGACCGAGCCCGAGACGGCGGGCTCCGATCCCACCTTGCTGCGCACGACGGCCGTCCGAGACGGCGAGGACTGGGTCATCAACGGACACAAGTGGTTCTCGACCAACGGCTCGATCGCTGACTTCCTGATCGTCATGGTGGTGACCGATCCCGACGCTCGGCGCCACCAGCGAGCGTCGATGCTCGTCGTCGACGCCGACACGCCGGGCGTGAGGATCGTCCGCGACGTGTCGACGATGGAGCACCCATGGGAGAGCTTCGGGCGCTACGGCAATCACGCCGAGATCCTCTACGAGGACGTGCGCGTGCCCGCCGGCGCGCTGCTCGGGGCCCGTGGCGCCGGCTTCCTGATCGCACAGCAGCGCCTCTACCCCGGTCGCATCCACCACTGCATGCGCTGGCTCGGCGTCGCCGGGCGCGCGTTCGACATGCTCTGCGAGCGCTCGCTCTACCGCTACGCGCACGGATCGGTCCTGGCCGAGAAGGAGACGGTCCAGAACTGGATCGCCGAC
>PMOY01000424.1 GCA_003165655.1 Solirubrobacterales bacterium | reverse complement strand
GGGTCGTGGTTCGCGCCGACGAGGTGGTCGTGATCGTCCCCGTCAAGCGCGACGCTGAGGGGAACCGGGTCCTCGGCCTCCCGAAGGGCCATCCGGACGGGGCCGAGACGCCGGAGGCCGCAGCACTGCGGGAGGTGCGGGAGGAGACCGGCGTGCGGGGCGAGATCGTGGAGGGGCTCGGTGACGTCCGCTACTGGTATCAGCGNNGAGGAGGCCCGCTGGATGCCGCTCGAGGAGGCGGCGGGATCGCTCACATACCCGGGGGAGCGGGAGATGGTCGTACGCGCCTTGTCGCGAACCGGATCGGATCGGTAGGCTGGCGACGGTGCGCGTGCTCAATTTCTATTCGTCGGTGTTCGCCGACCAGCTTCGTCGCGGGCGCAAGACCGCCACGATCCGTCTCGGCGACAAGTCGCATAAATACCGTAAGAACGACTGCGTTTTGGTCACGATCGGGTATCAGCACTCGCCCCGGGAGAAGATCTTCAACGCAGTGATCGATCAGGTCGAGGTGAANNCACTTCCTCGAGCAGATCTACGGTCGCAAGGTGACGATGGACGACACGGTCACGGTCGTCCGGTTCTCGCAGATCATCGAGAACCCACCCGAGCTCCGTGATCGGATCCATGGGCTTGGGGGGGCGCAAAACTAGCCCAGGCGGGCGCGTCGTCGCGATGCCCGCGCGTGGGCGGGGCAGGCTCCCTGGCCGCCCCGCTTTTGGCACTCTTCACGAGAGAGTGCCAAGATTTTCACTTGGATCACATCGTGGGCGCTATAGTCCGGGTGGCTGGCACTCCGACTCATCGAGTGCCAACTTCAGACAAGAATTCAAAGTATTACCCACTTGGAGGTTCATCACATGAAGCTCAAGCCCCTCGGCGATCGGTTGATCGTGCGGGCAATCGAGGAGGAGGAGACCACTGCGAGTGGAATCGTCCTTCCCGATACTGCCAAGGAGAAGCCGCAGAAGGGCAAGGTTCTCGCGGTCGGCGACGGCAAGATCAACGAGGACACCGGCAAGCGTGTTCCGCTTGACGTGACGGAGGGCGACGAGGTCCTCTACAGCAAGTATGGCGGCACTGAGATCAAGGTCGACGGCGAAGAGCTGCTCGTCCTGCGCGAGTCCGACGTACTGGCCAAGATCCAATAGCTCTGAAACTTTCTCAGGAGAACACATAACACATGGCTCACAAGGAACTGAAGTACGACGCGGAGGCACGCAAGGCGCTGGAGCTCGGCGTCGACGCGGTCGCTAACGCAGTCAAGGTCACGCTCGGCCCCAAGGGTCGCTACGTGGTCCTCGACAAGAAGTTCGGCGCGCCGACGATCACCAACGACGGTGTCACGATCGCGCGCGAGATCGAGGTTCAGGACGTGTTCCAGAACCAGGGCGCGCAGCTCGTCCGCGAGGTAGCCACCTCGACCAATGACGTCGCCGGCGACGGCACCACGACGGCGACGGTGCTTGCACAGTCGATCGTCCGCGAAGGCCTGCGCAATGTCGCGGCCGGCGCCAACCCGCTGTCGCTCAAGAAGGGCATCGAGATCGCTGTAGAGCTCGTGGTCAAGAACATCGAGGCTCAGTCCAAGGAGATCTCGGGCAAGGACCAGATCGCCCGCGTGGCGACGATCTCCGCTGGTGATGATGAGATCGGCGACGTCATCGCTGACGCGATCGACAAGGTCGGCAAGGACGGCGTCGTCAACGTCGAAGAGGGTCAGACGTTCGGGATGGACCTCGAGTTCACCGAGGGGATGCAGTTCGACAAGGGTTACATCTCCCCGTACATGGTCACCGACCAGGACCGGATGGAGGCGACCCTCGAGGATCCCTACATCCTGATCGCCAATCAGAAGATCGGGTCGGTCCGTGATCTGCTGCCGATCCTCGAGCAGACGATCCAGTCGGGCAAGCCGCTGCTGATCATCGCCGAGGACGTCGAGGGCGAGTCGCTCGCGACGTTGGTCGTGAACAAGCTCCGCGGCACCTTCACCGGCGTTGCGGTCAAGGCGCCGGGCTTCGGCGATCGTCGCAAGCGCATGCTCGAGGACATCGCAGTCCTCACGGGCGGCGAGGTCATCACCGAGGAGATGGGTCTGAAGCTCGAGAACACTCAGCTCTCGCAGCTCGGGCGCGCTCGTCGAGTCGTCGTCGCGAAGGACACGACGACGATCGTCGACGGTAATGGCGACAGCGACGCCATCAAGGGTCGGATCAACCAGATCAAGACCGAGATCGAGAACACCGACTCGGACTTCGACCGCGAGAAGCTCCAGGAGCGTCTGGCGAAGCTCTCGGGCGGCGTGGCCGTGGTCAAGGTCGGCGCAGCCACTGAGACCGAGATGCGGGAGAAGAAGCACCGCGTCGAGGACGCTCTGCAGGCGACCCGTGCGGCGCTCGAAGAGGGCATCGTTCCGGGTGGCGGCGTCGCGCTGTTGACGGCCGCTCAGGCCATCAAGCTCGACAAAATCGAGCTCGACGACGAGCGCACGGGCGGCAAGATCGTCCTGCGGGCGCTCGAGGAGCCGCTGCGGCAGATCGCCGAGAACGCGGGCCTGGAAGGCTCGGTTGTCGTCAACGATGTCCGCAAGGCGAAGAAGGGCTGGGGCCTGAACGCCGCTACGGGCGAGATCGTCGACCTCGTCGCCGCCGGGATCATCGATCCGGCAATGGTGACGCGCTCTGCGCTCCAGAACGCCGCGTCGATCGCCAAGAACATCCTCACCACAGAGGCGATCGTTGCCGAGATCCCGGACAAGGACGGCGGCGGCATGCCCGGCGGCGGCGGGATGCCTGACATGGGCGGCATGATGTAGCAAGGCCGCGTTCTTCGGAGCGCGAACTGACGGTCCGGAACGGGCCCGGCACGCGAGTGCCGGGCCCTTCCGCTGTCGTGGGGCGATCCGGGAAGGATCCGCCTACTCTTGGCGTCGTTACTCTCAAGAGAACAGGACTGAGATGACGCCGTCAGCCGCCGAGGACCAAGACGGTCGGCCAGCCATGGGCCGGCGCGACCTTGCAGACCTGTCCGCGCTCGCGGATGGCTCGCTTCCTGCTGGCCGGCGTGCCGAGGTCGAGGCCCGGATCGCGGCCTCGCCAGGAGGCGGCGCACTGCTCGACGCCGAGCGTCGGGCCGTGGAGACGCTGCGTCGCGCCGCTCCGGTTCGGGCGCCCTCGTCCTTGCGCGAGAGGATCGCCGCCGACCGGGCCAGAGCCGGTCGCGCGCCGCGACAGCGACGCGCCGTGCTCGGAGGGGCGCTTGCGACCGCGGCCGCGGTCATCGTCCTGGTGCTTGTCTTGGCACTCCCGGGGGGCGTCCCCGGGTCGCCCTCGGTGAGCCAGGCCGCCTCACTCGCGCTGCGTGGCGTCAGCTCGCCGGCTCCGCCGCCCGCCCGCGACGCGCCCCTGGTCAAGCTCTCGCGAGACGTCGACGAGGTCTACTTCCCCAACTGGGCGGCGCTCGGCTGGACCGCGTCGGGGGAGCGCGACGACCGCATCGACGGACGCCTGACGAGCACGATCTACTACTCCGGGCGGGGCGGCGCGCAGGTCGCGTACACGATCGTCGGAGGACCGGCGCTGACTGAGCCCGGCGGCGCCGCGCTCAGCCACCTGAACGGCATCCAGCTACGGTCGATCGCGCTGGGCCGTCGGCTCGTGGTCACCTGGCGCCGCGGCGGCCACACGTGCATCCTGTCGAGCGCTCAGGTACCCGACAAGGTCCTGCTCGCCCTGGCCGCCTGGAGGCCCTAGCCCGCCGCTCAGCGCCGGGTGGGACGAGCCCGTGCTCACTGCCCGCCTCGAGGCCCCAGGGTTGGCGCTCACTTGGCTCTAATCCCGCGGGGGCGGCCCGTCCCACCGCCGCTAACCGCCAGTCGGGTCACTTGCCTCGCGGTCGACCTGACCGGCGAGGCGCTGCCGGGCTCGATGCAGCCGAGTCGTGATCGTCGCCTCGCGGACACCAAGGGCCCTGCCCGCCTCTCGATAGGACAGCCCGGCGATGTCGATTGCCACCAGCGCATCGCGGAAATGGTCGGGGAGCGCGGCGATCGCCTCGAACAGCTGAGCGGTCTCGATCGCCGCCTCGGGCGAGGCCGCCGTCGGGTCGGCGATGAGATCGACGTCGTCCGGTAGCGGGAAGGTGCGCGGGCGGCGGGCGGCCATCCGGCGCTGGCTGATGAAGGTGTTGCGCAGCACGCGCAGCAGGTAGCCGAGGTCATCCTCGGAGCGGAGCAGCCGTGGCTTGCGCAGCACGCGAGCAAAGGTCTCTTGGACGAGATCCTCGGCCTCCTCGCGCGAGCCGCACAGCCCCCATGCAGCTCGGTACAGCCGGTCGATGTGATCGCCGAGCGCCGCGGGGTCGAGCTGCCGTTCGGAATCGGACACGTGGTTTCGCGCTCCAGGTGCGGGCCCGGCCTGGCGATCCCCGCTCAGATCCGCCGTCGATCAGTCCGCTACGTCCGACAGCGGCCGCGGGCCCGGGCCGATGTACTTCGCGGTCGGGCGGATCAGGCGTCCCTCCCGCTTCTGCTCCAGGATGTGCGCCGACCAGCCGGCCGTCCGCGCACACGTGAACATCGGCGTGAACAGATGTGGCGGCACGTCGGCGAAGTCGAGCACGACCGCCGACCAGAACTCGACGTTGGTGGCCAGGACCCGGTCGGGCTTGCGTGCCTGGAGCTCAGCGAGCGCCGCCTGCTCGAGTGCCTCCGCGACCTCGACCCGGGGCGAGCCGAGACTGTGTGCGGTGCGTCGAAGCACGCGGGCGCGGGGATCCTCGGCTCGATAGATGCGGTGCCCGAAGCCCATCAAGCGCTCGCCGCGGTCGAGCACCTCGCGGACGTAGCGTTCGGCGTCGCCCGCGTGCTCGACGTCGTCGAGCATCTTCAGCACGCGGGACGGCGCGCCTCCGTGGAGCGGACCGGACAGGGCGCCGACGGCCGCCGACAGGGCCGCGGCCACATCGGCTCCGGTCGAGGCGACGACGCGTGCGGTGAAGGTCGATGCGTTCATTCCGTGCTCGGCCGCGGAGATCCAGTACGCGTCGATCGCCTCCACGTGCTTGGGGTCGGCCTCGCCCCGCCAGCGAATCAGGAACCGCTCGGCGATCTGCGTGGCTTTGTCGACCTCGCGCTGAGGCACGGGAGGCTTGCCGATGCCCCGCGCCGACTGCGCGACGAACGAGAGCGCCATCACCGCTGCGCGCGCCAGGTTGTCGCGCGCCTCCTCGTCGGAGATGTCGATCAGCTGGGCGAAGCCCCACTGCGGCGCCAACATCGCGAGCGCCGACTGCACGTCGACACGATGGTCGCCCGAGCGTACGCTCAGCGGGTGCGGCTCGGCGGGCGGGAGCCCCGGCACGAGGTGGCCGTCGACGAGCAGACCCCACACCTGCCCGAACGGGACCGTGCCGACGAGCTCCTCGATGTCGACCCCGCGGTAGCGCAGAGCACCGCCCTCCCGGTCGGGCTCCGCGATCTCCGTCGCGAAGGCGACTACGCCTTCGAGGCCGGACTGAACTTCGGTGGTAACGCTCATGTGGCCTCCGCAGCTTCATTGGCGGTGTTGGCAGCACAGGGTGTCAGGATCGACGCTACCGGGCTCCGCCGCCGCGCGGCCCAACGCCCGCGACCTCGTCATCGATGGCTCGGACGGTGTCTGGACGCGCCTGAGGCCAGCGGCTCGCCCGCGTGTACCACCAGGACAATTGCGGCGAGCGGGTGGCCTCATCCACGCCCAGCCACTCACTTAGATTCCGCGACTTACTCAGTCGCGAGCCCATAAGCTGTCGTGCTGTGTCCGAGCTCCTGTTTCGCTCCGCCAGTGAGCTCGCGGCGCTGATCCGCTCGGGGGAATTGAGCGCACTCGAGCTCGCCGCGACGTCGCTACGGCGGATCGACGAGCGCCAGCTGACGCTGAACGCCTTCACGCATGTCGCGCACGAATCGGCGCTGGCCGCCGCGGAGCGAATCGGTCCCGGCGACCCGCGCCCCTTTGCCGGGGTTCCGATCGCGATCAAGGACAACCGGCCGGTGGCGGGCATGCCACTGACGATGTGCAGCGATCTGTTCGGCGACTTCGTCGCGCAACACGACGCGTTCTGCGTGCGACGCCTGCGCGAGGCGGGCTTCGTGATCGTGGGCAAGACGGCACTGCCCGAGATGGGCATTCTCCCGACCACCGAGTCTCGCCGCTTCGGGCCGACCCACAATCCGTGGGCGCACGGTCGCACGCCAGGAGGGTCGAGCGGCGGCTCGGGCGCTGCCGTGGCCGACGGCATGGTTCCGCTCGGCCACGGTAATGACGGCGGCGGATCGACCCGCATCCCCGCCGCGTGCTGCGGCCTGGTCGGATTGAAAGCGGCGCGTGGCCGGGTGTCGGTGGGTCCTGACGGCGGTCAGAGCTTCCTCGTCAGCGACGGCGTGCTCACGCGCACGGTCGCGGACACCGCCGCGCTGCTCGACGTGATGGCGGGCTACGAGCCGGGCGACGCGACCTGGGCGCCGCCGCCGCCGGCTCCCTTCGCGGAGCTCGCCGCCCGACCCCCGGCGCGGCTGCGGATCGGTCTCGCACTCAACACGCCGCTCGAAGGCACGATCCTCGACCCTGCGTGCGAGACGGCCGCCCGCGACGCGGCGAGGCTGCTCGAGTCGCTGGGCCACCACGTTGAGGAGATCGTCCCGCCGTGGTCGGGGCTCGACCTGTTGTCGGACTTCACGGGCGCGTTCGGGCCGGCGGTGTCGATGACGACGCTGATCGGCGGCCGCCTGAGCGGGCACGAGCCCACCGAGGACGATGTCGAGCCGCTCACCTGGGCGCTGTGGGAGAGCGCGCGTAGCCAGGACACGCTCAGCCTGCTGGCGGCGCAGAGGCGGCTCGAGTCAGTCGCCAGGTCGCTGGTGGTCTTCCTCGCGCCCTATCACGCGGTGCTCACGCCGGCGCTCGCGCAGCGCCCGCTGATGATCGGCGAGGTCCACGGCCGCGGCCCCGATCCCTGGGATCACTATCAGCGCTCGGGCGCCTTCACCCCGTACACGGCGATCGTCAACGTGACGGGGCAGCCGGCGATCTCACTGCCCCTGTTCCACGGCGACGACGGGCTGCCGACCGGGATCCAGCTGATCGGACCACCCGCGCGCGAGGATCTCATCCTTCAGCTCGCCACCGAGCTCGAGCAGGCGTGCCCGTGGACGGGAAGGCGGCCTCCGGAGGCTGGGTAGCCGGGTGACGCCGGGTAGCGCCGCGTGCGTTGCGGGGCTGGGTGGCGTTGCGTGCGTTGCGGGGCTGGGTGGCGTTGCGTGC
>PMOY01000409.1 GCA_003165655.1 Solirubrobacterales bacterium | reverse complement strand
TCGAACGCGGTCGGGGTGCCGCCCCGCTGGACGTGACCGAGCACGGTGGCCCGCGTCTCGAACCCGGTCCGCGACTCGATCTCGTGTTCGAGTTGGACGCCGATTCCGCCCAGCCGCGGGTGGCCGAACTCGTCGAGCTGGCTCTCGGCGATCACCATCGTGCCCTCCTTCGGAGTCGCCCCCTCGGCCGCCACCACGATCGAGAAGTACCGGCCGCGCGCGTGACGGCGGCTGATCAGCCGGCACACCTCGTCGATGTCGAAGGGAATCTCCGGGATCAGGATCACGTCGGCACCACCGGCGATGCCCGAGTGCAGCGCGATCCAGCCCGCGTTGCGGCCCATCACTTCGACGACAAGGATCCGGTTATGGCTCTCGGCGGTCGTGTGGAGGCGGTCGATCGCCTCCGTGGCGACGTGCAGCGCGGTGTCGAAGCCGAAGGTGACATCGGTCGCGCCGAGGTCGTTATCAATCGTCTTCGGCACGCCGACGACGTTGATGCCGTCGGCGTACAGGCGACTGGCGGCACCGAGGGTGTCCTCGCCGCCGATCGCGATCAGGCCGTCGAGGTTGAGGTCGCCGATCGTCGCGCGCACGCGCTCGAGCCCGTCCTCGCGCTTATAGGGATTGGTCCGGGAGCTGCCGAGGATCGTGCCGCCGCGCGGGAGGATCCCCCGGATAGCCTCGAGGTCGAGCTCGGTGACCGAGCCTTCGAGGACGCCGCGCCAGCCGTCGCGGAAGCCCACGATCTGATGCCCGTAGTCGTCGACTCCCTTACGCACCACGCCGCGGATGACGGCGTTCAGCCCGGGACAGTCACCCCCACCGGTCAGGACTCCGATGCGCATTGATCGGCATCTTAGGGTTCGCAGACGGGTGCGTGGGGCGCCGCGACCGCGACGAATAGGATCCACCGAATGCGTCGCCGTCGCGCTCCCGGTGCTCGGGAGCCGGCAGGGGTATCCCGTGCCGGTCGATGACACCTCCCCGGAGTTCGCGCAGGCGGCCGCGGAGGACGGGATCGTGCTCGGGCACCAGTCCTTCGATTGGCTCTCCGAGCAGGGGCACTTCGGCCTCGAGCGCGTCGCGATGGAGCGTCGCGATCCCGCGCTCAGGGAGCCGGTGACGGCCGCGGTGGAGGTGCTGAGCGCGATCTACTCGCGCCTCAAGGGCGATCGTGCGGTGCTGCAATCCGCCCGTTCCAATCTGCTGCTCGCGGTCGACCTCGTGCACGAGCCGACGGGAACCTTGATCGAGGTCGACGAAGCGGTCCATTTCACCTCGGATCGCCTCGCCGCGCTCGACCTCTACCCCCCGAACGTAGCGGTCGGTTTCGATCTGAACCAGTACAAGGAGCTGTGTAGGGCCTGCTCAGCGAAGACGGACGGATTCGCCCGTGGGCTCCCCGCCAAGGGGTTCGGCTTCGGCGGGGTGCAGCGCGAGCGCGCTTACCACGACGCGCTCCGAGATCTCGCCACGCCGGCGATGGGCCACCCCCGGCTCGTGCGCATCGTCGCCCTCGACAGTGACGGCGCGGCCGCGTACCGGCGACACCGGGACGCGCTATTGACGCTTCTCGCGCCCTAGCCCCGTTTTCTCGCTAGCCGCGTCCGCCGGGCCACGCGGGCCTCCTCGGCACCTCGCCGTCGACTTCGACCGCGACGTTGATCGTGGAGCACACGCCGCATTTGACGCGGACCTTCTTGGTCATCTGGATCGGGTGCATGGCGTGGGCCAGGACGTTGTCGCATTTGACGCAGATGTAGTCATCCGGCCCATTGCCGTTGAACACGGGTCTGTCGGCGTCCTCTTGCAGGGCGGTGCCGCCGTCGGGCGGGACCTCGCCTTCGCGTATCGCTCTCATCTTGATGCTCGCCATCTCCAGGCTCCTCTCGTATCCACGCCATACCGAGGGTCGCGAACCCGTTAGTGGATCTTTCCCCCGCCCCGCTGGGACAGTCGTCCGCCGTCGCGGCCGTAGCGGACCGCGACAAGCTCGGCCATGATCGACAGCGCGACCTCCTCCGCGCTGAGCGCGCCGAGGTCGAGGCCGACGGGAGCGCTGATCCGCGCGAGATCGGCTTCGGCCACCCCGGCGGCGAGCAGCCGCTCACGACGCTCCGCCTGCGCGCGCTTGGAGCCCATCGCGCCGATGTAAGCCGGCTCGGCGCCGAGCGCCAGCGTCAGCACCTCGTCGTCGATCTTCGGGTCGTGGGTGAGAACCGCGAGGTAGGTGGCACGGTCGATCCCTCCAAGTTGCTCGAGCGCGTTCCCCGGCCACGCGACCACGACGTCGACCGCGTCGGGAAACCGCTCGCGGGTCGCGAACTGGGCGCGCGGATCGATCACGTACGGTCGCCAACCGGTCACGCGCGCGAGGTGCGCCAGATGATTGGCGTACTCGACCGCGCCGAAGATCAGCAACCGCGGAGCGGGCGCCGTGACATCGACGAACAAATCACCACGCAGCTCAGAGCGCTCCGCCCACATCAACTCATTCGCGTGAGCGACCGCCTCCGCATCGAGCTCAGCGTCACCGAGCGTACCCTCCCGCCCGCCGTCTGCCCGCACGAGCAACCGCTCGCCCACATGCTCCCCACCGACCGCCGTCACCAGCGCCGCGCGGCCGTCCGCGCGCGCAGCCTCGGCGAACGAGCTCTGAGCGCTCACGGCTCGTAGCGTTCCACCCAGACATCGATCTCGCCGCCACAGGGCAAGCCGACGTCCCAGGCGTCGCTGTCCGGAATCCCGTAGTGCAACAGCTGCGGCCGACCGCCGGCCAGCACGCCTTCGGCCACCTGGACGACCGCCCCCTCCACACACCCTCCGGAGACAGCGCCGTATACCTCGCCACGATCATTGACCGCCATCTTCGATCCGGGCGGCCGTGGCGCCGAGCGCTTGACCCCGACCACGGTGGCAAGCGCCACGCGGTCGCCGCGCGCCACCCAGTCATCGACCTGCTCGATTACGTCCTTCATGCGATTTGCTCCTTTCCGCGTCGGCCTGTGACGCACCGTCCGCACAACCAGGCCGGACGACATACACGGCCGCGGGTCACATATTGGTTAGCTTCCCCGTGAAGTCCTTGATCAACGCGTCGAGCACGCCGGTGATGGCTCCTTCGCCCATCGACGCGGCCTTGCCGGTGATCTGCGCGTGGGTGTGAATCGACCCGCCGCCATCGTGGAGCGAGAACGTGACGTCTGCGTTGGCGTGGCCCTGGCCGCCCTTCTCCCTGGACTTGACGACCATCACGGCGCGGTGGGCGGCGTCGTCCTGCTCGATGATCTCCACGGTGCCCGTGAAGGTCAGCCCCATCGCCCCCATCTTGACCTTGATCTCTGCCTTGACCGACTTCGGGTCGATCTCCTCGAGCACGGTCCCCCCCTCGACGCACGGCACGAGGCGCTCGAGGTCGGTGATTGCCGCCCAGCTCTCGTCGATTGGTTTCGAGGTCGAGAACGTATGGTCGAGGTCTGTAGCCATGACATGCTCCTTGTGTCGAAGGGTAGTAGGCGATCCCAAGGACCACTGGCACCCGTGGCCCCGCCGGGCGGGCCAGCCGACCACCGATAGGAAATCGCCGGTGAATCTTCAAGCTTATGTGAATATTGTCTATGCTGCGTGCGGCATCATATAGGCTCCGCTCATGCCTATTCAGCCAGGAACGTACAAGCTAGGACCTGACCACGGCACGCTCTCGGTGAGAACCGAGCGCACCGGTGCCGCGGCCAAGGCCGGACACAACCTCTTGATCCATGTCACCTCCTGGGAGGCGACGCTCGCGGTCGGCGAGGATCCCGCGCGGACCAGCCTTTCGCTCGACGTGGACGCCACGTCGCTGGGGGTGATCGAGGGCACCGGGGGGATGCAGTCGCTCGGCGACAACGACAAGGAGAGCATCAAGAACACGATCGACGACGACGTCCTCAAGCGCAAGGACATCGAGTTCCGCTCGACCCAGGTGCAGGCCGGCACCGACGGCAAGCTCACGGTGCGAGGCGACCTGACGCTCGTCGGCAGGGCGAACCCGATCACCTTCGATCTCGTGATCGGCGACGACGGCAAGCTCACGGGCAGCGCCGTGATCAAGCAGACCGACTGGAAGATGAAGCCGTACTCGGCTCTGTTCGGCACCCTGAAGGTGGTCGACGAGGTCGTGGTCGAGATCGACGGCAGCCTGCCGACGAGCTGATCCAGTGAGCCGTCCCGAGAGCCTGGCCGAGCCGCGATCGCAGCCGATGTTGCTGTCGATCGACGACGCGTTGGCCCTGATCGAGGCCCATGTCACACCCCTCCCGGTCGAGGAGGTGGCACTCGAGCACGCGTACGGACGCTACATCGCGCAGGAGCTGCGCGCAGCGATCGACCTGCCCCCGTTCGCGAGCTCGGCGATGGACGGTTACGCGCTGCGCGCGGAGGATGCGCCCGGGCGACTGACGGTGGTCGGCGAGTCCTCGGCGGGCTCTCCGTACCTCGGAGGACTGAGGCCGGGCGAGGCGATCGCGATCTCCACCGGCGCGGTGGTGCCGGCACAGGCCGACGTCGTAGTGCCGATCGAAGACGTCAGTTCAGATGGCGAGCAGATCGAGCTGGCCTCCCCCGTCCTCCCCGGATCGTTCGTGCGCAATCGCGGCAGCGACATGGAGCGCGGTGATCGGATCTTGGATCCCGGCACCCGCCTCGGGTCGGCACAGATCGGAGCGGCTGCCGCCGTCGGCCTGGCCACGCTACCCTGCCGACGCCGGCCGAGCGTCGCCGTGCTGACGACAGGCAGCGAGCTGCGCCGTCCGGGGGAGCCGCTCGCGCAGGGCGAGATCTACGACGCGAACGGGCCGATGCTGACGGCCGCGCTGCTCACCAGCGGTGCCGGCGTCGAGCACATCCCGGCCGCCGCCGATACGAGCGAGGCACATCGCATGGCCCTCGTCCAGGCGCTCGAGCACGACGTCGTGATCAGCTCCGGCGGCGTGTCCGTCGGCGCCCACGACCTCGTCCGCAGCGTTGGACGCGAGCTCGGCGTCAGCGAGGTGTTCTGGCGTATCGCCCTACGACCGGGAAAGCCGCTGGCGTTCGGCGTGCGCGGCTCGACGCTCGTCTTCGGCCTGCCCGGGAACCCGGTCTCGAGCCTGGTCTGCTTCGAGCTCTTCGTGCGGCCGGCGCTCCTCGCGCTCCAGGGCGCCGCGAGCGTCCGGCCTGCGTGGAGCTCGGGCGTGCTGGGCGCTGCGGTGGCGCGCAACCCTCACCGCGACGACCTGATTCGCGTGCGCTTCGAGGGACCGGACGGTTCAACCGTGCTCGTACCATTGCACGGGCAGCAGTCTCATCAGATCGCGATCACCGCCCAGGCCGGCGCGCTCGCCCGGATCCCTACGGGCACCGGCGAGCTCCCGGCCGGCGCGGAGGTCGCCTACCTGCCGCTGCTGAGCTTCTAGGGCATCACGAGCCCGTCGTTGGTCGCCGTGAGGGTGCCTCGAACCGGCGCGCTGCGCTCAGCGACCAGCCTCCGTCAGTCCGCATACACGGCCTGCGCGTCGAGCCCGCCTTCGACCCCGGGTGGGAGGGCCCCACTGCCGTGGGCGTAGAGCGCGACGTCCTCGAGCGTCTGGCTCTGGCTCCCGTTGACCCACGCCCCGAGCGACCAGGTCAGGTTCTCCGGCGGCGTGTCGAGCGCCATCCCGGCAAGCAGCTGACCCTTGGCGAGGATCTTGCCCACGGCGCTGTGAATCGCGTCCGGCGTCCCGCCAGAGGGAGTGACGTTGTAGCCGTGGCCTACTCCGAACCGGTCGGTGTCGGCAGGAACCACCTTGATATCCAGCGCGGGAACGCCGAGCTCGTCGGCGACGAGTTGAGCGTACTGCGCCTCCTTCCCATCCGCTTCGGTCGTCAAGCTGAGCACCATCTTGCCCGTCGGGTGCACGCGCAAGAAGACCGCTCGATAAGCCTCGTTAGCCACTGAATCTCCTCCTCGTTGCTGGATCGCTACTTATCGCTCGCCTGCGGACGCAGCGGGCGCGCTCTCGTTTGCGATGCGCTGTCGCTCCTGGTGGGCCCGCAGCGCATTGTGCTCCTCCAAGTCGCAAAACGCCGGTTGGGGGCCCCCTAACGGGTGGGGCGGCACCGCGGGGCGCTCGCACCCGGGATAGATGCATCTCTTGGTCTCGGTCTCGCTCATGGTTTCACGTGCTCCCTTCTCTTGTCCGACGTCTCGTCGGTCGCCCAACCCGGGGTGGTGTTGCCCCTGCTCGGACCGGATCCACTGGGCATGGCGACCGAGCTGCCGGCGACCGGCGTGGCGCTGCCCCACGGCTCCTCCTCCTCGGCCTCGTCGGCGGCTGGGGGGTGGTATCTCATCATCGGTGATTCACGGCGGTCCCATGACTCGAGCGCGATCGCGTCGGCCACCTCGTTCAGCGCCTCGACGCTGTGGCCGCTGACCAGCGCGTCGCAATGNNTCGCCGCGCTCCCAGCCGTCGGAGAGGATCACGATCACGGCGCCGCGGGCCATGCCGCGGCGTCCGTGCGTGTCGTTGAACGCCTTCAGCGCGTCGCCGATCCTCGTCCCGCTCGACCAGTCTGGTGCTGCCGCCGCGGCACGCTGGATCGCGCGCTCAGGGTGGCGACCGGCGAGCGCGCGGGTCAGCCGGGTGAGGCGCGTGGCGAACACGAACGCCTCGGCGTTCGGACCGGTGCCCGCGGCGCAGGTCAGGAACTGAAGGTACGCGCGCGCGTAGGGCTCCATCGAACCCGAGATGTCGCACAGCATCACCAGGCGGCGCGGCGTGACGCGCCGGTGTCGACGGGCGAGCCGGATCGGATCGCCGCCCGTGCGCAGGCTTGCCCGAAGCGTTCGTCGCATGTCCACGTGCTCGCCGTGGCGTCCCTTCTTCTTGCGTCGGGTCCGCCGCTGCGGCGTGGACAGCTCGAGGCGCGTCATCAGCCGATAGAGCTGGGCGAGCTCATGGGGCTCGAGTGCATCGAAGCTCGTGCGCCCCAGCCGCTCCTCCTCGCTGGCCATCAGCGGGGTCGCGACTTCCAGCAGGTCCTCGTCGCCGTCTCCCGCGTCGGCCGGGGGCGACGATACCCCCGCCCCCTGATCGTTTCTGCTCGACTCGCCGCGCGAGGTCTTGTGCTCGGACTTCGGCCGATCGTCGGGCGGCGCCGGAACGGTCTGGAGCTCCTCGGGCGCGAACGCGTCATCACTGTGGCGGCGCCCGAACACCGAGAAGAAGACGCCGTCGAACGCCGTGCCCTGCGCCGAGTCCGAGACGAACACGGCACGTGCGGTCCAGTACAGCCGCCGGCGCGAGATCGGCTTGGTCAGCGTCAGCGCCTGCGCGAAGTGGGCGGAGCGCTCTGGCGTGACGGGAACCCCGGCTACGCGCAGCCGCTGGCTGAACGCCCCCACGACGGCCGGGAGGTCCAGGTGGACCGTCTCGACCCGGAAGACACCGTCGTCGGCGACGGTCATCTCAGTCACCGATCCCCACGAGTTGCTCGAGGCCGGCCGCGCGGATCACCTCCTGATCCTCGCTGTACTTCAGCACCGACCCGAGCGTCCGATCCACGGCCGCAGCGTCGAGACGCTCGACGCCGAGCAGGCTCAGGGCCGCCAGCCAGTCGATCGCTTCGGCGACCCCGGGCGGCTTCTGCACATCGCTGTCGCGCATGCGCGCAATCGCGTCGGCCACCTGCACGGCCAGCGTCCCCGACGCGCCCTTCACGCGGCGCCGGACGATCTCCACCTCGCGCTCGCGGTTCGGGTAGTCGATCCAGTAGTAGAGGCAGCGGCGCTTGACCGCGTCGTGCAGGTCTCGCGTGCGGTTGGAGGTGAGCACGATGATCGGCGGGTGGGTGGCACGGATCGTGCCGATCTCGGGGATCGTCACGCTCGCCTCCGCGAGCATCTCGAGGAGGAACGCCTCGAAGTCATCGTCGGCGCGGTCGATCTCGTCGACCAGGAGCACCGCCGGCCGAGGACCCGGGTGCTCGAGCGCGCGCAGCAGCGGACGGCGAATGAGGTAGTCGGGACCGAACAGCTCCGTTTCGCTGAGCTCCGCGTGGTTCGAGTCCGCGAGCCGGATGCTGAGCAGCTGTCGCGGGTAGTTCCACTCGTAGAGCGCTTCGGCCGCGTCGATCCCCTCGTAGCACTGGAGCCGGATCAGCGGCGTGTCGAGGATCATCGCGAGCGCCTTCGCGGCCTCGGTTTTCCCGACCCCGGCCTCGCCTTCGAGCAGGAGCGGCTGCGGCAGACGGAGGCTCAGGAACATCGTTGTCGCCAGGCCCTCATCGACGAGGTAGTCGACGCCGGCGAGACGCTGGGCGAGCGTCTCGACGTCGGGCACGAGCTCGCGGATCTCCTCGGCAGCCTCGCCGGTGGCCCCGCGCGGACTCATGCGGGGCCCGAGACGGAGGCGCCTGCCACCGAGGCGCCTGCGACGGCGAACCCGGGCCGCCGCACCTGTGCCAGGACCGCCTGGTAGTCCTCCGGCGTATCGACGTCGAGGGGAATCGGACCCGCGACCCGGACCTCGACCACGTCGCCGGAGCGCTGGTCGAGCAGCCGCCAGACGCCCTTGTCACCGTGCAGCTGCGCGAGCTCGCCGAAGACATCGCGCGCGAACGCGATCGGGTGCCCGCGTCCCTCGTCGTAGCGGCACACCGCGAGGGGCGAGTCGCCCCGGCCGGCGAGCAGCGTCGCGACCGTGGCGGCGGTCACGCCGGGCTGATCCCCGAGCATCAGGACCATTACCTCACAGCGCTCGTCCACGGCCCCGAGCGCCGCGGCGATCGACGAGGAGCAGCCGGCGCCGTAGGCGTCGTTGATGACCACGGCGGTGCCCGCGAGGTCGACCTGCGAACGAACCTCGTCCGCCGCGCCGCCGATGGCCACCATGATCTGGTCGAACGGGCACGCGCGAGCGACGCCCACGACGTGACCGAGGAGCGTGGCGTCACGGTAGGGGAGCAGCTGCTTGGGGCGCCCGAGGCGACGCGAGCCGCCCGCTCCAAGCACGAGTCCGGTGACGAACGAATCAGCCTGCGGCGCTGACATGCTGGTGCTGCACCTCGAACTTGGCCTTGCAGCCCTCGCAACAGAAATAGGTCGTCTCGCCGTCGTGCTCGACCGACGGCGTCCCGGGGATCGCCGCGACGGTCATCCCGCAGATCGGGTCGACGGCGATCGTCGGTGCGGGACCAGGGCGCGAGTCCGCCTGCGATCGGCGCCCGCCCCCCCGACCGGACGCGCCCGTGTGCACGAGGAGGCTCGCGGGCGCCGGTGGCGCGATGCGCTCCCCGCGTCGTACGGTAATGATCTTCGCAAAGATCGACAGGGCGACCTCGGCGGGCTCGCGGGCGCCGATGTCAAGCCCCGCGGGCATGTCGACAAGCTCCAACAGCGCCTCAGGAACTCCGTCATCGCGCAGCTCACCGAGCACGGCGCCTCCGCGCTTGCGACTCGCCACGAGTCCGACGTAGGGCACACCCGCATCGAGGCCGCGCCTGAGCGCGTGGAGCTCGTTGCGTCCGTGGGCGGCGACGACCACCGCCAGATCGTCATAGGTCGGTTCCGGGGCGCCGTTCTCGACCGCGACCATCTCAAAGCCAAGCTCCTCACCGAGTCGGTGCATCGCGCCCGCGATCGGCGCATCGCCGACGACCAGGACGCGGGGCGCCGGCAGCACCGGCTCGAGGAAGACCTCGATCGCGCCGCCCGACAGGCACGTGTTCTTGACGGTCACGGAGCCCTCCTCGGTCGAGAACGCCTCGGTCTCGATGATCTCTCCCTCGCCATCGGCCACCTCGCCCTCGGGCGCGTCGGGCAGGATCTTCAGGAGCACAGGCTCACCCGTCTCGATCGTCTTCAGCGAGTACACGCGCACGCTGTGCTCGGCACAGACGCCGCCCACGAATCCCTCGATCGTGCCGTCGCGATGGACCAGCGCGACGTTGCCGGCCTGGGCACTGGTCGGCTTCTGCGTGCGCACGACGGTCGCCGTCACGAACGGCTCGCCGTGCTCTCGCAGGTCTCGCGCGCGCTCCGAGAGGACGCGTGGGATCACTGCGGCGGCTCCGGCCGTCCCTGCATCGCCGCCCACACCCGGTCCGGCGTGCACGGCATGTCGATGTGGTCGACGTCATAGCGCTGGCGGAGCGCGTCGATCACCGCGTTGACGATCGCCGGTGGCGAGCCGACGTTCGGGGACTC
>PMOY01000302.1 GCA_003165655.1 Solirubrobacterales bacterium | reverse complement strand
ACCTCCTTCATGAAGAAGCCGTGGCCTTCGATCCCCTGCGGGAAGATCTGCAGCGCCAGCGGGCGGCCGCGGATGTGCGGGAGCATCGCCGCCGCGACGGCGTGGTAGTGACGCGCGAGGTCGAGCTTGATGATCGTCGGGCGCGCGAAGAGCGCCTTCTCCGGGTGGGTGATCTCGATCGTCCGACGCCCGATGCGGATCGTCTCAGCCACCGCAGGCACGCTACCCGACCGGCCACAGGATCACTCCTTCGGGAGCCCCGCGCGCCCACCCGAAGCTGGCGTACTCGGTCGGCGTGAGGCAGGTCTCGATCGGGGATCTCCTTGGCTGGCCGTCGGACCGGGTCGGTGTCCCGCAGCGCACGGCCCCGCCCCGGCTATTCCGTCTGTCGCGCGAGCAGCGAGAGGAATCGTTCGATCCGGCCGCGCTGGTCGTCGGGGAGTGCGCCGTCGAACTCGACGAGCAAGGTCATCGGTCGGCGCTCGTGCGCCCAGGTCTTCACCGAGTCGCTCACGCCCGCCCCCACCCAGACGAAGGGGGACGAGCCGGCGAAGGCGATCACCGTCTGTGCCTGAAGTGCCGCACCCTCCTCGCTGCGCACGATCGAGACGGTCACCAGATCGAGCGCGTGAGCCGCCGCGTTGATCGCTTCGAGCCCGCCATCGTCGACGAGCAATGCAAGCTCTCCGTCGCGCAGCGTCTCGGTCGCCCAGCCGTCGGGCGCGCCGACGAGCGCCGCGGCGGTGCACACCATGCGGAAGATCGGAGCCACCGCCGACACGCTAGCTGCTCGCGCCGAGCGAGGGGCCGCGGACCGCTAGCTTTCGAGCACTGATGGAGATGGCCCCTGAGCGCCCCAACGTCGAGCTGCGCCGTGACCGCGAGGGTGAACCGATCGTGGTGCTGGCGTTTCCCTACGAGCGAGCTCTGGTCGAGCTCGTGCGGACGATCCCGCACCGGCGCTTCGACTGGGACAGGCGCGAGTGGTCGGCGCCCGCTGATGACTGGGCCGCGATCAAGGTCGCCGAGGTGCTCGACCGGTATCCCGAGCTCACGGTCGAGGATGAAGTGGTGGACTGGCTCTCCGGCGTCGAGCAGCGGTGGATCGGCCACGTGCGAACGATGCGCCACGACGGACGCGGATGGTGGGTCCTCGACACCCGGGCTGGTCCCGTCCCCGAGGCGCTGCGCGCGAGCGCCCTCGAGCACGAAGACAGGCTGCTCGTGCCGCTCACAGAGGCTGTGGCACGAGTGTTGCGGGCGCAGCCGTCGGCGCGCCTGGATATCGCTGCCGAACGGTGCCTGTCGATCGTCGAGCTCGGCGATGTCCCGCCCCCGGCCCGCTTGACTCTGGTCCGGGGGGTGGAGGGAGAGCAGCTGCGGCTGGAGGTTCTGTGGGATCCCGACGTCGGCTCGGCGTTCGCGCGTCTTCCGGGCGCCGACCGCGGCCGCTCGGTGGCGCTCGACCCCTGGCTCGCGGAGGCCTTGGATGAGTTCCTCGCCCGCCACGACGTTGAGGTCACGGGAGCCGCGGTGCAGGCGCTCGACGAGCTGCTCGCCGAGCGAGCGCGGGCGGCCGAAGCGGTCCGCAATTCGCGCGCTGACCATGGAGATCCGATCGCCGCCACCGCCGCCGTGCTCGGTGGCGAGCTGGCGCCGTTTCAATGGGCCGGAGTTCGCTACGTCCTCGATGCTCGTCGGGCGTTTCTGGCCGACGAGCAGGGCCTCGGCAAGACAGTGGAGGCGCTCGCGGCATTGGAGGCCGATGCGGCTTACCCGGCGATCGTTGTCTGCCCGGCATCGATGAAGCTCGGCTGGCAGCGCGAGGCCGCGCGGTGGCTACCCCACCGGACCGTCGTGGTCGTGGAGGGTCGTCCACCGGTCCCACCCACCGGCGAGATCACGATCCTCAATTACGAGATCGTCGCTGCCCACCGCGCGGCGCTCAGCCTCCGTCGTCCGCGGGCGCTGATCGTCGACGAGTCCCACTACTGCAAGAACCCTCGCGCCAAGCGCACCCAAGCGGTCCGCCGGCTCGCGGGCGCCGTCGCCCCCGACGGCCTGCGCCTCGCCCTGACCGGGACACCGGTGCTCAACCACGCCGACGAGCTGATCGCGCAGCTGCGGGTGATCGGCCGGCTCGAGGACTTCGGATCGGGCGCTCGCTTCTCGCGACAGTTCCGCGGCCACTTGAGCGAGGAGCGCCTGCACTGGCACCTGCGCCGCCGCTGCTTCGTGCGCCGGCTGAAAGCCGACGTGCTCCCTCAGCTGCCGGCCAAGCGACAGGTCGTGGTGCCCGTCGCGCTCACCAACGAGCAGGAATACCGTCTCGCCGAGCACGACGTGATCGCCTGGCTGCGCGCGCAGCCGCTCGACCTATCCGAGCTCAACGCCAGGATTGCGGCCACCCTGCGCGCCGAGCGCCTGGCCCAGCTGGGGACACTCCAGCGCCTGGCCGCTCGCGGGAAGCTCGCCTCAGCGCTGGCATGGATCGAGGACTTCCTCGCCTCGGGCGAGCCGCTAGTCGTGTTCGCTCGCCACGTCGAGGTTCAGCAGGCCGTGCTCGCGCGGTTCCCCGCCGCGTTGCACCTCCTCGGCGCCGACTCGCTGCGGGATCGCGAGGGGTCGATCGCGGCCTTCCAGGATCCCGACGGTCCGTCGCTGATCGTCGGCGCCACGCGGGTGGCGGCCCAGGGCATCACGCTTACGCGCGCGTCCAACGTCGCCTTCCTCGAGCTCGAATGGACGCCGGCGATGCACGACCAGGCGGAGGACCGCTGTCACCGGATCGGACAGCGCGACGCGGTCACGGCCTGGTACCTGCTCGCGGCGGACACGATCGACGAGACGATGGCCCGCCTGATCCAGAGCAAGCGCCAGGTCGTCGCGGCCGTTACGGACGGTCGGGTCCTCCACAGCGACGGGCTCGTCGAGGCGGTCGTCCGCGAGCTCCGCGACGGCCGCCCGTTCCAGCATCTGCGCGCGGTGGCGGGCGCGGCGGGCGGATCGCGCTCGAGCAGACACGGCCGCGGCACGGGCGTGTAAACGGGCCGCACTGCCTCGGGAGTACGGTGGAGGAATCGATACCGCGACACGTAATCCCCGGCGGACGTCGCTTCAGCTGGCCAGAGCGGTCGGGGATGGGCGCCACGTGCGCGACGCATTGCGTCACCTCGACTCCTACGGCTCGGAACGGGGGGCGGTCGGTGTCGCCGAGGCGCTCGCGCGCTTCCTCGTGGCCCGCTGTGACTCACACCACGCGGGCTGGCGAGTCGTCCGTCAGGTGGTGGTGGACTCGGCAGCCGACGCTCCGTGGGAGAAGTGCGCGCGTCGGGCTGTCCCGCTGGTAACCGAGGACCTGTTGCGCCTGTCCGGCGCGCGCGGCCACACCCAGCTGGCCCGCGTCCAGCACATCGCCGCGCAGCGCCGTGCCGAGGAGATCGCCGGTCACGTCGATCCCGTGGCGGTGCTCGCGGACCTGGGACTCGAGGCGGAGTCGGTCACCCCAGAGCGCTGGCAGGCTGCGCTGAGTAGCGCGGTCAGGGCCCGCTCCCGCGAGCAGGTCGCCCGGGCCGTGTACAGCTCGCTGCATGGGTGAGCGAGCTTCGCGGCCCCCGCTCTGCGGCCGTCGCGCTCCGGCCGCCGCTGACCGTGCGCCATTCTCCGGCGCGCGTGGCATCGCGGATTGCGGGTAGAACACCGGCATGAATGTCCGCCGCCGCATCGAAGCGTTTGACAGCTACCAGCAGAGACACCGCTGGCTCGCGATTCCGGTCGCGGTGCTGAGGAAGTTCTCCAACGATCAGGCGGGCTCGCTTGCCGCTCTGATCGCCTACTACGGGTTCTTCTCGCTGTTTCCCCTGCTCCTCGTATTGCTGACGGTGCTCGGGTTCGTGCTCCACGGCGACCCAAGCGCGCAGGCCAGTGTCAAGCACGGCGTCCTCGCCCAGTTTCCGATCGTCGGCCCGCAGATCCAAAGTAATATCCAAGCCCTCCACGGCAAGGCGATCACGCTCGTGATCGGGATCGCCGGATCGCTCTGGGGAGGCCTCAGCGTGACGAGCGCAACCCAGAACGCATTCAACAAGGTCTGGGCGGTGCCGATCAAGCACCGTCCCGGATTCGTGCAGACGCGGCTGCGCGGGCTCGCGGTCCTCGCTCTCCTCGGCGTCCTGTTCATGGTCTCCTCGCTCGCCTCCGGCCTCGTCACCGGCGGTCTCGGTGGGCCGCTACTCGTGGTCGCGGGAATCGCCCTGTCACTCGCCGTGAACGTGATCCTGTTCCTGGCGGCGTTCCGCCTGCTGACCGCGGCCCAGATCGAAACTCGCTCCCTGATGACCGGTGTCATCATCGCGAGCGTCCTGTGGGAGATCCTGCAGATCGTCGGTGGCTACTACGTCGGACATGTGCTTCGTCACGCGAGCGCCGCGTACGGTGTCTTCGGGGTCGTGATCGGCCTGATCTCGTGGCTCTACCTCGGTGCCCAGACGACCCTCTACGCTGCCGAGATCAACGTCGTGCGCGCCCGGCGGCTGTGGCCCCGCAGCCTGTTGCACGACCCGCCGACGATCGGAGATGAGGAAACGCTCACCGCGCTCGCGAAGGTCGAGGAGAGCATCGAGGGCGAGCAGATCGACGTCCGCTTCGACGCCACCGCCGAGAAGAAGTAGGCATGGCGCCGGTTCGGCCGATCGAGACGGCGGGCATGCGAGCTCTGCTCCACGATGCCTGACGAGGAGCGGTTCGATGCCGTCGTGATCGGCGCCGGACCGGCGGGCGAATCTGCCGCCTCGCTCCTCCACGACCAGGGCCTGCGGACCGCGCTGGTGGAGCGCGAGCTCGTCGGCGGCGAGTGCGCCTACTGGGCCTGCATCCCATCGAAGACGCTGCTGCGCCCCGCCGAGGCGCGCGCTGAGGCCACTCGCGCAGCGGGCGTCGCCACGCCCGAGCGCCAGTGGAAAGAGGCCGTGGCGTACCGCGACTACATGATCCGCAACCTCGACGACACGCGCCAGGTCGAGGACTACGAACGTGACGGGATACGCGTCTATAAGGGCCAGGCGAAGCTGCGCGGCCCCGGGCATGTGGAGATCGACGAGGAGACGCTGCTGGTCGCCGGACGCGTCGTGATCGCGACGGGCAGCGAGCCGCGGATCCCCGACATCCCCGGACTCGAGCAATCGGGCTACTGGACCAATCGCGAGGCGACGACGCTGCGCGAGATCCCCGAGAGCCTGACGGTGCTCGGCGGCGGCCCGGTGGGGATCGAGCTCGCACAGCTGATGCGACGCTTCGGCGCCGAGGTCCACCTGGTGGAGGCGGCCGACCGGCTGATCGCGCGGGAGGATCCCCGGGTCGGCGAGCTCGTCGCCGATGCGCTCCGCGAGGAGGGGATCGACGTCCACCTCGGCGCGGAGATCCGGACGGTGAACGCAAGCTCGGGTCGCCGCGAGATCGATCTCGGTGACGCCGGACGGATTCTGACTCAGGAGCTGCTGGTCGCGGTCGGCCGGGCGCCGCGCGTCGCCGACCTCGGCCTCGAGACCGTCGGCATCCACCCCTACGGCGATGGCATCAAGATCGATGAGCGATGCCGGGCGGGCGACCAGGTGTGGGCGATCGGCGACGCCACCGGCGTGATGCCGTTCACCCACGTGGCGATGTATCAGGCGCGGATCGCCTGCGCCGACATCGCCGGCGAGGCTGTCGCCGCTGACTACGCTGCCGTCCCCCGCGTGGTCTTCTGCGATCCCGAGATCGCGGCGGTGGGTGTCACGGAGGACGAGGCGGCGGCCCAGGAGCTCGAGGTGGCGATCGCGCGCGTCGAGCTGCCCGAGGTGATCTCGCGCCCGTGGACCTATGAGACCGATCCTCGGGGGGAGCTGGCGGTGATGGTGGATCGGTCGCGGAGGGTTCTCGTGGGCGCCTGGGCGTTCGCCCCGCTCGCCGGAGAGTGGATCCATTACGCGGCGCTGGCGATCAAGACCGAGGCGTCGATCGACACGTTGCGCGACATGGTGGCCCAGTTCCCGACGTATACCGAGGGGTTCCGCAAGGCGCTCGAGCGCGTCGAGCTCTGACGGCCTACCCGGGCGGCACGCCCGGGCGGTAGGTGCCGAAGCTCCACAGGTTGCCCTCGGGGTCTCGCGCCCCGTAGAACGAGCCGTAGTCGTGGACCTGGGGGGGTTCGACGATCTCGGCGCCGGCGGCCTTCGCCCGGTCGTGGTGCGCGGAGAGATCGTCGACGACCACGTAGGCCCAGCCCTGGCCGGGGCGACGGTGATCGTCGTCCCCCCGAACCGAGCCGAGCATCACGAGCCCTTCGCCGTAACGGAGCTCGGCGTGGTCGATGGTCTCGCCGGTGCCTTCGTAGACGACGTGGCGCTCGAACCCGAACGCCTGCTCGAGCCACTCGATCGCTGCATGGGCGTCGTGGTAGCGCATCGATGGATAGATGTCGGTTGTCATGGCGGGAACGGTACGGCTGCGACCGGGGAAGGTCTTGGATAAATGTGACCTGACGAAGCTACTCGGCGGCCACTCCGAACCCCTCGGGCAGCATGCTCGCGATGAGCTCACCTGGCGTCGTGCCCCCGAGTTCGCGGAAGTCGCGATTGAGATGCGCCTGGTCGTAGTAGCCGCAGTCCTGTGCGATCTCGGCGAAGCGGCTGCCGTCATCTCGCTCGAGCCGTCGCACCGCCTGCCGAAAGCGCACCAGGCGGGCCGCCGTCTTCGGCGGCGGGCCGATCTGCTCGGCGAAGCGGGCGGCGAGATGGCGGCGGCTGCACCCCAGCTCGCAAGCCAGGTCTCCGATCCGCAGCCGCCCGCCCGTGTCGATCAGCCGCTGCCATGCGCGCGCGACGTCGGGCGACGGCCGGCGGGCCTCCTGGGCACGCCTGCCGATGTACCGGTCCAGGAGCGCGAACCGTGCCTCCCACCCGGGCGCGTCGTACAGTCGCCCCACCAGCTCCCGTGCCCCTCGCCCCAGCACATCCTCGAGCGGCACCACGAGGTGCTGTGAGAGCTCGTGCATGCTCACGCCGAAGAGCATGTGGGCGCCGAGCGGCGAGAGGTCGATCTGGATCCCGTGCAAAGCCTGGTGCTCGGTGATGGCGTAGCTGTCGCTCAGCGGCGCGACGAAGCTGTGCTGCTCGGCGAGCTCGAACCTCGATCCCCCGACTCGCAGTGGCGGGCCGAAGCCGAGGATGATCGTCACCTGGGCTTGCGCGATCTCGCGTCGCCGCACCACCTGCCCGTCGGTCTCGTGGAAGTACCCGCAGTATCGATGGACGATGCCGTACAGGCGCGGATCGGCCCTGCACTCGACGCGCTCCAGGCGGCCGAGCTCCGACTCGTGCCGGATGACGCTCGATTCCACGCCCCCCAATGTAGTGCAGCGGCCTCCGCGCGGAACCCCCCCCGAATGTCGGGTTCACCTCGGCGGAAGCTTGGTTGCGTGGCCCACCTCGGCGACCGTGATAGCCATGTCGAACTGCACGATCACGAGTGACGGAGGCACGCGATGAGCGTTGCCCTCGCATCCCGCCTCGACACCGTTCTGACGCCGATTGAGCGCCTGGAAGTCCTGTGCGATCACGGCTCGCTGCAGGTGATCCGCTCCGAGGTCCACTCGGAGAGGATGGGCGAGAAAGCGGTCCCCGGGGACGGAGTGGTCGGCGGAGCCGGGCTGGTCGACGGTCGCCCCGTGTTCTGCTACGCCCAGGATTCGAGCTATGCGGGCGGGTCGCTGGGCGAGGCGCACGCCAACACGATCGTGCGCGTGCTCGAACTGGCCGCTCGCGCGCGCTCCCCGGTGGTTGGGTTCGTCTCCTCCGGTGGCGCGCGCATGCAGGAGGGGGTGGCGGCGCTCGGCGGTTACGGGCGAGTCTTCAGCCGCACCGTCGCGTTGTCGGGTCGGGTTCCCCAGATTTCGATCATCACCGGGCTGTCGGCCGGTGGTGGCGCGTACTCGCCGGCGCTGACCGACTGGATCATGATGACCGACGAGTCGAGCATGTTCCTGACCGGCCCCGGCGTCGTTCGCGAAGCGCTGGGCGAGGACGTGACGACGAACGAGCTCGGGGGCACCCGGATTCACCAGCGCAACGGTGTCTGCCATTTCGTCGAGCCCAGCGCGCTCGACGCGGCCTTGCTCGCTCGCGACCTGCTCGGCTATCTGCCGAGTCACCGCGACGCGGCAGTGCCAAAGCGCGCATCGCGCCCTGCCCTCGGCGGTGACCCCGAGGCATGCGTACCGACGCAGGCGCGCCGCGTCTACGACGTGCGCGATGTGATCGCCCGCCTGACTGACGATGGCAAGCTCCTCGAGGTGTCCTCCGGCTGGGCGCGGAACCTGGTGACCGGGTTCGCCCGGATCGACGGCCGGCCCGTCGGCGTGATCGCCAACCAGCCTCGATATCTGGGTGGGGTGCTCGATGCTGCAAGCTCCCAGAAAGGGGCGCACTTCGTGTCCAAGTGCGACGCGTTCCGGATCCCGCTCGTGGTGCTCGTCGACACGCCCGGCTTCATGCCCGGCCGCAAGCAGGAGTCCGCCGGCGTGATCCGTTTCGGTGCCTCGCTCGTGCATGCGTTCGCCGCGGCGACGGTGCCGCGCGTGACGGTGATCCTGCGCAAGGCGTTCGGCGGCGCCTTCATCACGATGAACTCGAAGGATCTCGGCGCCGACTGCGTTTATGCCTGGCCGCAGGCGGAGATCGGCGTGATGGGCGCGCAGCCCGCCGTGGGCATCGTCCACCGGCGCGAGCTCGCGGCCGCGCAGGATCCCGACTCCGCCCGCGAGCGCCTCGCCGCCGAGTACGCACAAACGCACCTCCGCTCGGAGGTCGCGGTGCGAGCCGGCTTCGTGGATGAGCTCATCGCTCCGAGCGAGACGCGCTCGCGGCTCGCCTGGTCTCTGCGCTCGCTCGAGGCGGCGGCC
>PMOY01000115.1 GCA_003165655.1 Solirubrobacterales bacterium | reverse complement strand
TTCGCCCGCCACCGCGCCCGCCAACGCCTGAGCCCCCCTCCGGGTGACCCCACCGTTTACGCTGCGGATGGAAGTGCCCTCGCGATTGACACCGTTCGTGTCGCGGAACCCTCACCAGTCGCGACTGTCGGCCCGGCGACGCAAGCGGCTGCTCACGCGAGCCGTGCCGCTTGTGGTGATCGCGGTCGTGGCGTTCGTGGCAGGCGTGCTGCTCGTGACCGGCCCCGCGCGCGCGGAGCGACGCCTCGTCACCCGGTACGTGACAGCCTGGCGGCGAGGGGAGTTCGGGACGATGTATGGACTGCTCGACGCGCAGTCGCGGAGCCGGCTCTCGCCCGGGGCGTTCAGCGCCGCGTATGCCGCCGCCGCGAACACGGCGACCCTCGTCTCGTTGACCACCGGAAAGGTCGGCCAGCCGCACGGAAACGTCATCAAAGTCCCGGTCAGGGTTCAGACGCGACTCTTCGGAGCGATTCGGGCCACCGTTGACGTATCGTTCAGCGATAGCGGATCCAACGCTCGCATCCACTTCGATTCGAGCCTCACGTTTCCCGGCCTGGGCACCGGGCAGGTGCTGAGACGGCGGGTATCGCTCCCGCCCCGCGCGTCCATTTACGCCCGCGACGGCACGCCGCTCGCGGAAGGACCGAACCTCTCCTCGCCGATTCCCCAGGTCGCGCTGCAGGTCGCCGGTACGCTCGGGCCGATCCCGGCCGACGAGGCATCGACGTTCGCCGCCGAGGGATATCCGCCGAAGGCCCAGGTCGGCGTCGACGGGCTCGAGCTGATCTACCAGCGGCAGCTCGCCGGGACGCCGGGCGGCACGCTTCTCGCCGGCTTCCGCGTGCTCGCGCGCTCGAAGGCGAAGGCCGGCAAGCCGGTCACGACGACCATCGATCCGGCGCTCGAGGATGCGGAGATTGCGGCGATGGCGGACCGCTATGCCGGAATGGTGGCGATGAATCCACAGAACGGGCAGCTGCTGGCCGTCGCTGGCATCGCGTACTCGGCTCCCCAGCCTCCGGGCTCCACGATGAAGATCATCACCTCTACCGGTGCGCTCGCGGCGGGGATAGTCAAGCTCGGCACGACCTTCCCGATCGCGACCAGCTCCACGATCGACGGCTACACGCTGCAGAACGCCGGGAGCGAGGCGTGCGGCGGCACACTTCTGAACGCCTTCGCCGTGTCGTGTAACTCTGTCTTCGCCCCGCTCGGTGCCCGGCTCGGTGGCCCTCGCCTCGTCGCGATCGCACAGCGATTCGGCTTCAACGAAGCGCCGACCTTCCCCGGCGAGGCGCCAAGCACGATCCCGTCGGCGGCGACGATCGGCGACTCGCTGGCCGTCGGCTCATCCGCGATCGGTCAGGGCATGGTGTTGGCGACCCCGCTCGAGATGGCGATCGCCGGCGCCGCGATCGGCATGCGCGGCCGTCGGCCCGTGCCGACATTCCTGCTGCACCAGAAGCCGAGGTTCGTCAGTGTCACAACCCCCAAGGTGGCCGGGCTGGTGCAGAGGATGATGATCGCGGTCGTGGAGTACGGGACCGGCACAGCGGCCCAGATTCCGGGGGTCACGGTGGCGGGCAAGACCGGCACCGCCGAGCTGACCAACACGACCACTCCGTCGAGCAATCCGAGCGCACCGCCCCCGAACAGTCCGCTCAACACCGACGCCTGGTTCGTGGGCTATGCCCCGGTCGGGAAGCCTCGGATCGTCGTCGCGGCCCTGTTCCCGTCTCAGGGCGCGGGCGGAGCGACCGCGGCCCCCGCCGTGCAACAGGTGTTGGCGGCAGCGCTGGGCAAGGGATAGCGGTCGGGGGCGGCCACCGACCGCTACAGCCTCGGCCGGTCCTCGGTCACAGGTCGAGGGGAATGGTCGCCTCGACCTGGTTCTGGGCGCCTCGGATCTGCAGCGTCAGGGGGCGGTTCGCGTAGGCGGTGGTATTGATCTTGAACAACAGCAGCTGGCCCCCGGTCGGGCCGAAGAAGGAGGCGGTGTCGGGCTCAGGCTGCGTGCCGTCGGGGGGCAGCAACTGGGAAGACCAGGCGAATGGGTTGTCAGCTGTATCGATCGGATAGGGGTGGTACATGTTGCCCTCTGTGTCGACGACGTCGAAGTCGCTCGCAGCCGCCGTGTAATGCGCCTGCTTGGTCTGATTCCACGCCCACATGAACACGCCGTACCACTCCTCGTCGGGCGTGGGCCCGGCCGTGCCCGAGGGTAGCCCCTGCAGGTATTCGGAGTCCTCCGCGCTGTAGCCGTTGAGCTCGCGCGATATTTCCAGCTGGTAGGAGATCGGCCCGGCGAAGACGTAGGTCGCGTCGTTCTCCGCGTCGGCGTTGTGCCTCGGGTTCGGCTTGTCCCCGCATCCGGCAACGCTGAGGGCGAGGACGAGGCTCGAGATGAGGATCGTGACGCGGCGCGCTCTCACGGGGCGGAAAGTCTATCCCGATGGCCGCCGCCAAGCGATGGTAGCCCGGCGGGCGTCGACCCGTTCAACCACCGGCGATCGACGGCCTCCGTCCACGCTTTCCGTCTCCTTCGAGGATCGCGCGCAGACGGCGCATCGACTTCGCGGCCTGGCGCTGAGTCCAGGCGCGGCCCCCGAGCATGTCCCGCAGCCGATCGCTCGGCTGCACCGGCCGTGTCTCGAACATGTACTCAACCTTGGTGCTCTTCGCTGGGCCGATGGTGAGCGTGTAGGTGCCGAGCAGACGCACGCGATTGAACTTCCCGCCCTGACCCTGCTCGACGATCCGAAACGGCGGCTCCAGCTCGGCGAGCGTGACGTCGGCCCACGAAAACCGGGTCAGCGGCGCCCGGACCCGGAATCGAGCGCCGGCGCCGGCGCCGTAGCTCTGCTCGCGCGTGAGATGCCAGGCGGTGAGGTAGTGATCGGTGAACTCGGCGTGGTTCGCGATGTCGGCGAGGTACTCGAACACCTCTTCGCGAGGCTTGCTGATCGTGGTCGAGACGAAGAAGGGGTCCATCGCCGCGGGAAGTCTAGAGCGCGCACGCTCAGTTCCAGGCCACGGCGAGGCGCCGTCCTCGCCGGTCGGGACGGCCGCGAGCGGGCGCCCCGAGGCGGGGCTACTCCGGCTCGCCCCGCTGGGGTGCCGCCACGGCGGCGCGCTGGTCAGTGATCCGCACCGCGTGACCGAACGCCGGGCCGTGGACGAGGCGTGACGAGATCGGGTCCTCGGGGCGCAGCGCACGGCACAGCTCGCACAGCATCCGCCCCGACTTGTAGATGTGCACCCGCTCGCCGATCAGCGGCGTCCGACGGCAGTGATGGCAGCGCTCGCGTCCCTCCGCCAGCCTGCCCACGCCCCGGCGGAGAAGAGAGCGATCGAGCCTGGGAGCTTCACGTGCAGAGAGGCGCATCGCGTCCCTTTCGTCGTCACGATCGCCGTTCCTCCCGAACGCGCAGTGTTTCCGGACCGCCCGCCACGGGTATAGCTCTGTCTGCGCGTGACGGTTCCGATACGCCCCACGTTCGTGCCCGTGGCAGAGCTCGTTGACGCGCCGGATATGATGATCGCAACCTGGTAGCCGCACGGGAAGGCGTCCGCCGAGAACAGGAGGAACCCATGAAAGCCTGGATGACGGGCAACCTCGCTGGCATGGGAACGTTCCGCTGCACGGCGTGTGAATGCGCCCTTTCGCTCGACGCGGCGGATGAGCTCCCATCGTGCCCGAACTGCGGCGGAACCGAGTTCGTTCGGACATCGCTGTTCACGGTGGCCGCGACGATGGGGGAAGTCGTACTTGACTCGGAGAACACCGAATGGCTCGATGAGCTTCGCGCTCACATCGATGAACCGGGCGAGTACATCGCGTTCCGCGATGCGCAAGACACCGTGACCGCGTTCGTCCTGCGTCGCGACTGGACGCGGATCGGACGCAGCCTGGCCGCCGACATCCGCTTCGACGACCCCACCGTGTCCCGCCGTCATGCGCTCATCGTCCGTCAGCCCGACGGGCTGCGCGTGGTCGACGACCGTAGCCTCAACGGAGTATTCGTCAACGGCGAGCGGGTCGAGTGGAGCCCGCTGAGGGACGGCGACGAGATCGTGGTGGGCCGTCATCACCTGCACTTCTTCACGGTGCAGGCGGTGTCCGGTATGCGCAACCCGGTGTCCGGCATGCGCAACCCCGACGCCGCCGATCGGTCCGCGACCGGCGCGGCCGCTAACTGACCTCAGGCTCGAACCGGACGTCGCGGATCTCAGCGTCCGACGCCGCAAAATCGATCATTCGCTGGGCCTCCAGTGCGGTTTCGGCGCGCTCGGGTGCCGATAGCTTCGGGAACGCCCGGACGGCAAGGACCGCCCGTCGCCTGGTCTCGCGCTCGATCCACCATGTTGCCCGCAGCACCCCGTCGACGAGCGCGTGGTTGACGAAGCGACCTTGAGAAACCATTCTCTCGATCGGGAAGTCCTCAGGGATGATGCGCCGGCGGTCCGCATGCCCGAGCAGGACGTTGTCGAATTGGCCGAGGAAGCGGACGGGGGCGGCGACATCGGGTCCGGGCCGAGGCGCTTCGGGGAGGTCGAAGAGCTCCTTGCCGTCCTCGTCGCGGAAGGTCACGAGCCGCGATCTCAGCCGCTCGAAGACCGCCGTGAGCTTCGTCAGCCCGGACCAGTTCTGCATGTCCATCACCGACGCCGGTCCGAAGGCGCCCAGGTAGCGCAGAGCCACCGCGTCGATCGACGGCTCGTGTTCGAGCTCACGACCGGTCCACGCCTTGATCGTCGCGTACTTCGCGGCCCCAGCGGCGCCCCACACCCCACGGGGCGGAATCTGCACGAGGGGTGAGTAGGCTATCGTGGCGTTGCCGATCGCCTCGACGTCGTCGCCGATGCCCCGCTCTACGAGCCGCCGCGCGAGCTCACGCGCGCTCAGCGGACCGTCGCTGAGGAGCTCGTCGACCGTGCTCTGAAGCAGATCGACGTCGGCGCCGCCCATGCGCCGCCGGAAGGCGCCGTTGTGACCGCGTTCGACCACGACCTGCACAAGAGGCCGCAACAGGAGCGCATCGCGGACGGTCACGAGGTGCACGGTTCCGCGCATCAGCCTCAGCCGCACCGCCTCGCGATCGACGAGCATCCGTCCCAGCTCGTGCTCGTTGAACCCTTCGAGTCGTGACCACAGTCCGTAGTACGGCGGCGTCAGAGCCTGCGCCTGGAGCCCGAGCAGATGCTCCACCGCCTCGGGCACCGCGGTGTCGGCTCGGCGCAGGAGGAGCTGGCGCTCGAGCAGCGCGCGACCCAGCGCCCGCCGCCCGAGAACCTCCGGCTCAGGCACGGACTGGCTCCGAAAGCGCATCCGCGCCCACGCCCGAGACTGCGCCCGCACCCCAATCCGCACCCCAATCCGAACCCCGCGGCGATTCCGAGCGCGTTGCTGGGGCGCTGAGCTCACGTGCCCGGCGCGGCAGCCGAAACGCGATGACGAACGCGCAGGCCAGTAATCCGGCGGTCAGGAGCGCCGTCCACTGCGCTGCGTTGACGAAGTCGAGCGCGTGTCCGGTCCCCGCGCCGAGCAGCCCGAAGAAGACCGCGCCAAGACCCGCTACCCGCCGCCCGAAATGGCTCATGGCGATCCCGCCGATCGGCGAGCCGACGAAGGCCGCGGCCGCCCACGGCGCTGTGGTAAGTGCGGAATGCCAGGGCGAGAAGCCGAGGCCCGCTTGGAGAAAGACGCTGAATATCAAAACGATTCCGCCGATCGAGCCCACGAACATAAGCGAGAAGAGAACGCCCGAGGTGAACGCTCCATGGGTGAAGATGCTCGGCTCGACGAGCGGCGTGGCGCCCGTGCGCTTGCGCCGCACTTGATACCACGCAAACACGGCCAGCACCGGGATCGAGGCTGCAAGGAGACCAAGGATCCACGCCGGCCACGCCAGCTCGTGTCCTTCCACAAGCGGAAAGACGAGCAGGCACATGCAGCGCTGGTCTGCTTAGGCCGCGAGCCTCAGCTCACGACGGCGCCGCCGCCTTGTCTGCGGCCTCGGCGTCGGCGCGGGGTCCCTCACCGCCCAAGGCGATAGCGGCCTTGGCGGTGACGAGGTGGTAGAGAATCAGGAGCTGCACCAGCGCCAGCGATGCAGAGCGCTGGAGCTCATTGCCGATCGTGAACTGACCGAGCCGCTCGGAGCGCAGGTGCGAGGCGAAGTGGAGCCGCTCCCAGAGCATCTCCTCGATCTCGGCGGCCTGATCGTGTTCGATGTCGCCGGCGATGTTCACCACCACCTCGGACTCGTGCTCGTTCATCGTGATGCCGCGCAGGCCGTCGCCGATGACCGGGGAGAGGTCCGGATGAGGAAGGGTGTCGCGCAGCTGGAGCTCGGCGTCGAGCGACTGGGCGTTGCCGTCCGCTCCCTCCCGGAAGGAGACCACCACGTCCGCGTAGCGCTCCTGTGGACGGATGAACTGCGCTGAGTCGGGCTCGCGCCTGTCGAGGTCCTTGAGCACCTCATCGGTCGAGTACCCGCGCCGCGACGTGTCGCGGCGCACCTTCCACCGGCGGCGCAAATCCTCGGGGGGCGCTAGGTAGATCCGCACGTCGTAGCAGCCGCGTATGTCCTCGTCGTAGTAGCCCAGGAGCCCCTCGACGATCGTGAAGGGCTTCGGGTCCACGTAGACCGGCGGCCCGAAGCTGCCATCGGAGTGGACGTAGACGGGCTTGAGGATCGGCTCGCCCTGGCGCAGAAGGTGCAGATGCTGCGACATGATGTCCAAGTAGTTGCAGTCCGGGTGCAGCGGCGTGATCCGCCGCTCCGCGCGCTGCTTGCGGTCATAGCGGTGGTAGTCGTCGGTGGCGACGGCCGTCACCTGCTCCTCGCCGAGGATGCGGACCAGCCCTCGCGTGAGAGTTGTCTTTCCGGCAGCTGAGTCGCCGACGACGCCGAGGATGATGGGGCGCAATGGTTCCTCCCTAGGTTGTCAGTTCGGCCCGGGCCGACCCGACGCACGGGTCTGACGGTCCGGGAACAGTGGAAGGGGCTCCGAGAGCGAACGAATTCCCTTACGCGTCGACATGTGCCTGCTCTCCCGAAGTCCTGCCGGACTGATCATGGGGCTCCTCTGCCTCGACGTCATCGAACACCGAGCTCTGGAGAATGTCCTCGGGCTCGAGCGTGACGAGATCCGTCTTGGTCAAGCGCCGGCGCGATTCGAACAGCCGATTGGCCTGTCGCATCCGCGCGCGCTCGACGGCGTTGCGGATGCTGCGACCGTTCGCGAAACGAGGCCGCTCCATCCGTCGCTCGATGTAGCCGCGGAACGCGGCCTCGGCGTCCTCGGTCATCTCGTAGCCCTGGTGCTCGACCATCATCCGAGCGATCTCCATCAGCTCGTCGACGTCGTAGTCGGGGAAGTGGATGTGGTGGGC
>PMOY01000279.1 GCA_003165655.1 Solirubrobacterales bacterium | reverse complement strand
GCCGCCAAGCTCGCCGCCGGCGAGCGCTGGACGATCCGCTGTGGTACCTACGACCTCGACATCGAGATGTCTCCCGCATCGCGCTATTCCGAGCTTCTGTACGAGGCGGGACGGTTCGAGATCGAGCCGGGCCTGACCGTCGAGGTTGGCTCGCCGGCGGATCTCGAGCACCACACGCAGGTCAGCCTCACCGGCGAGGAACCGGAGATCCGCGTGACCCGCGGGCCCGGCGTGCCTCAGAGCACCGCCTGAGTCGCGCGCCGCGATCGCCCGGCTGTGGCTCGGGCTACCCTCTAAGGATGCCCAGACGCGCCGTTTTGGCGATGGTTGGCGCCGTGAGCGGCGTGGTGATGTTGGTCCTCACGTGGTTCCTCGCGTTCCATGTCGGGGTGTTCGAGCGCGCCGACACGAACGTCCTGCGCGGGTTCGCGGACCTGCGCCGCCCGATCATCGACCGGGTCGCCGGTCTGATCGCCCACCTGTGCGACCCCAAGCCATTCGTCTGCCTCGGCGCGGTCGTCGTGCTCGCCGGCCTGATCCGGCGGCGCGGCCGAGTCGCGGTCGCCGCCGCGGGGATCATGCTCGCGGCCAACGCCACAACGCAGATCCTCAAGCCGCTGCTGGGCCAGGCCCACCCGGTCGTGCTGAGGGTCGCCGGGCTGCCATCGCCCGGGTCGGGCTCGTGGCCGAGCGGACACGCGACCGCGGCCATGTCACTGGCGCTGTGCGCCGTACTCGTGGTGAGCGCTCGCTGGCGGCCGTTCGTCGCCGCGGCCGGAGCGGCGTTCGCGGTCGCCGTGAGCTTCTCCTTCCTGACGCTGCTCTGGCACTACCCGAGCGACGTTCTCGGCGGGTTCCTCGTCGCCGGCACGTGGACGCTGATCGGCGTCGCGGCCGTATGGACCGCCGACGTGTACGTGCCGCGTGCCGTGCGGGGAACCTCGCCGGTGCGACTCACGGTGCGCCAAGCCCTCGGACCGCCCGCCGCGGCGGTGCTGGGCGCAGCGGCGCTCGTCGGCCTGGTCGCGCTCGCGCGTCCTCATTCGGTCGTTGCGTACGCGCGCCTCCACACGGCGTTTATCGTCGGCGCCGCCTCGATCGGCGCCCTCAGTCTCGCCCTCGCGACTGGGCTTGTGCTCGCCACGACGCTGCGCCGCTGAGGAATCCGCTAGCGATATCGTCCGGGCTCCCACAGCGGCTCCTCGCCGCGGTTCGCTCCGCGCGCGAGGATGAACAGCAGGTCCGAGAGGCGATTCAGGTAGCGGACGACCTCTGGGTTAAGCCCCTCTCCGCAGGCGATCGCGAGCCGCTCGGCCCGGCGACACACCGTTCGGCAGACGTGCAGGTGGGCGGCGGCCGCCGTCCCTCCAGGGAGGACGAACGAGCGCAGCGGAGCGAGCTCGTCGTTGACCTCGTCGCAGCGCTGCTCGAGCCAAGCGGTCTGCGCGGGGGCGACGCGCAGGCGCTCGCGCTCGGGGTCCTCCGGGGCCGCCGTGTCGGCGCCGACGTCGAACAGGTCGTTCTGGATCCGCCGCAGCCAGGCCCCATAGTCGTCGGGCATGCCGGCGACTGTCAGCGCGACGCCGATCTGCGAGTTCAGCTCGTCGACGGTCCCGTAGGCCGCGATGCGGGGATGCGTCTTCGGTACTCGGCTCATGTCGCCGAGATGGGTCTCGCCCGAGTCGCCGAGTCGCGTGTAGATACGGGTCAGGTTCACCGTCATGGCGACCGGAGTCTAGAGGTCGACTGAATCCGCGCCGCGGATTGGGTTGTAGGATCGGCGCGTCCACGTTCGGGAGCTTCTCATCCGTCTTCGCGCTCCGGGCGGCGCCACCGGCGCCAAAGCGACGATCGGCCACCGCATCAGCGCCCGAGCGGCGGTCGCGTTGCTACTCGGGGTGCTCACGCCTGCGCTTGCGGGGTGCGGTCTCGTGCGCAACCTCGGCTCGAGCGCCGTCACCCTGACCATCACGCGCGACTTCGGCGCTACCCAGCTCGGCTCGGTCAAGCTCGCTCACGTCGCCGGCTCCGAGACGTTGCTCGGCGTGCTCGAGCGGAGCTTCTCGGTCAGAGTCGCTGGGAATACGGTCGAGGCGATCGGCGGCGGGCGCGCGACGCCGGGAGCCCGCTGGTTCCTGTTCGTCAACGGCAGCGCAAGTGGGATTGGACCCCCCGCGAAGCGAACGGTGCTCCACGCCGGCGACAGGATCTGGTGGGATCTTCACGTCGACACGGCGACGCAGAACGTTCCGACCGTCGTCGGTTCGTTCCCCGAGCCGTTCATCCACGGGGTTGGCGGCAAGCGACTACCGGTGACGCTCGAGTGCGGATCGGATGTGACGACGGCGTGCAACCGCGCGGCCGCCGCGCTCACGGCGGTCGGTGTGCCCGCGGCGCGCCAGCTCCTCGGCACCGGGTCGGGCACGAGTACGCTCGCGATGGTCGTCGGGACCTGGAGCGAGCTGGAGGGGGAGATCGCCGCGCTGCTGCTCGAGCAAGGTCCGGCGACCGGCGGGGTCTACGCCCGCTTCGCCGGTCATGACGATCACACGCTCGAGCTGCTCGACCCGGACGGTCGCGTCGTCCGGCGCCTCGGCGCCGGCGCGGGGCTGATCGCCGCGACGGGCAACACCAAATCCGTGCCGACCTGGTTCGTGACCGGCACCGATGTCGCGGGCGTCTCGGCTGCGGCCTCGGCGCTGACCGCGGGGCGGCTGCGCAACCACCTGGCGGTCGCCGTGCAGGGGACGACCGACCTGCCCCTACCGCAGCCCTGACCACGCTGCTGCCCGCTCCGCAGCCGACTCGCCTGTCCGCAAACCGATAGCCTCTCGCGCCGCATGCAGATCGGAGTC
>PMOY01000310.1 GCA_003165655.1 Solirubrobacterales bacterium | reverse complement strand
GCGCGCGCGTTGCGATCAGTTCTCGCGCCCGAAGCTCCGGCGCGTGTTGCCGGGGAGCCTGCGGCGGTGCTGCTCTCTGGCCGAGAGCGCGAGGTGCTGGCCCTGGTCGCGAGGGGGTTGAGCGACCGGGAAATCGCCGAGCAGCTGGTCTTGAGCCACCACACGGTGCACCGGCACGTCGCGAACATCCGCCACAAGCTCGGGCGCGGATCCCGTACGGCAGCGGTCGCTGAGGCTGCCCGGCTGGGTCTGCTCTAACGAGCGATCACCCGAACGGGCCATTCTGTTCAGATGGCCGATGCGAGCGATGCGAGGCTGCCGCGGCGCGCGTATGGTCGCCACCATGCAGAACGGCGCCCCCAAGGCCACACCAGTTGACCCTGGCAAGCCGGTCAAGGCGCCAGGGGAGGACTCGATCGGCTCGGGTGTATGGGCGCGCGTCTTCGCGGTGCTGTACGACCCGTTCGTGTGGGTCGGCGAGCGGGCTGGGTTGCGCGCCCAACGCGAGGAGCTGCTCAGCCACGCGCGCGGGCGCACGGTGGAGATCGGGGGTGGCACCGGACTGAACCTGCCGCACTATCCCAATGGCCTCGATGAGCTGGTCATGGTCGAGCCAGACGGCGCAATGCGCGTCCGCCTTGAGAAGAGATTGGGCCGCAGCCGCCGGCAGGCGTGGGTGGTTGACGCGCCGGCTGAGCGACTGCCCTTCGCCGACGGATCGGTCGATACGGTCGTCTCGACATTCGTGCTGTGCACAGTCGACGCTCCCGATCTTGCCCTGCGGGAGATCGCGCGCGTGCTGCGGCCCGACGGTCAGCTGCTGTTCATCGAGCACGTCCGCTCTGAGTCGCCGACGCTCGTCTACTGGCAGGACCGCCTAGCGGGGCCTTGGCGTCACTTCGCGGCAGGCTGCCGCTGCAACCGCGCGACGGCAGAGCTGATCGTCACCTGCGGGCTCGAGCTCGAACGCGTGAGCGAAGCGTCGTGGCATGCGATGCCGCCGATCGTGCGACCCCTCATCGCCGGCCGGGCGTGCCCGGCGAAGGCGGGGGGTCAATTCGATGACTAGGGTCCGCGTCGGATTGTTTCCGCCTGTCGGCCAGCCGGGCGGCGATCCGCAACAGCTGCAGGCGACGCTCGCTCGCGTCGCCGACGCTGGAGTCGACCACGTCTGCGTTGGCGATCATGTGAGCTTCTTCGTAGGGGCGGGCTCGGACGGGCTGATCACAGCGACCTCAATGCTCGCTGCTCAGCCCAAGCTGCCGGTGTATGTCGGGCTCTATCTGCTGCCGTTGCGCCACCCGGTTCCTGTCGCTCGCCAGCTCGCGACGATCGCTCAGATCGCTCCTGGCCGACTCACGCTCGGTATCGGGATCGGAGGCGAGGACCGCCACGAGATCGAGGTCTGCGGGGTGGACCCCAAGACGCGCGGGCGCCGGATGGACGAGTGTCTCCAGATCCTCCGCGAGCTGGCCGACGGCACGCCGGTGACGTTCGACGGACAGTTCTTCTCGCTGAAGGACGCGCTGATCGTGCCAGCGCCGTCGCCGCGGATACCTTTGATCGTCGGCGGGCGATCAGATGCGGCGGTCAGGCGCGCTGCGAGGCTCGGCGACGGCTGGCTCGGGATCTGGGTCTCCCCACGCCGATTCGCGTCCGTGGCCGAGCATATCGCGCAAGAAGCTAGCGGCGCGCGACGCGACCCAAGCGACTTCGAGCATGCGCTCAACGTCTGGTGCGGCTTTGCCGCCACGCGTGACGCCGCGCGGGAGCCACTCGCCACGCAGATGCAGCGCTTCTACCAGATGCCATTCGAGCCGTTCGAGCGCTACTCGCCCTACGGCACGCCCGAGCACGTCGCCGAGTTCCTGGGCCCCTACATCGGGGCTGGCTGCGCGGCATTCAACGTGATCCCCTGCGCTGAGGATCAGGAGACGGCCGTCAGCGCAGTCGGTGAGCTACGACAACTGCTGAACCGAAGTGTGGTCGGAGCGGTCGCCTGAGTGGCGGCTGCCATCACACTCAGGACGCCGCTGGGGCGCCGCGTGAAGGTTGTTGAGCAGGGCGCAGGCACGCCTGTGGTGTTTCTCCACAGCGGGGTGGGCAGCCCTGGCGAGTGGAAGCAGGTCTTCTCGCTCTGGCCTGAGGGCTACCGGCTTGTCGCGATCGAGGCCTACCGCGACGGCACCGGCCCAGGCGTGGCCGGGAGCCCGAGCCTTGACGACTACGCCGATCAGGTCCACGCGGTCGCCGAGCACCTCGGCGCGTCTATCTGCCTGGTCGGGTTCTCGTGGGGCGGCGCAACAGTCCTGCGGGTGGCGGCTGCGACGCCCGGGCTGGTGAACTCGCTCGCCGTCATCGAGCCTGAGGCATACGCGTTGCTGCGCACTCAGGACGCCGACGCCTATACCCAGATCTGTGGCCTGCGCGATCGCTGGCGCGCCCACGTGCGCGCCGGGCGGTGGTACGAGGCCTTCGAAGAGTTCATCGACTTCTACAACGGACCCGGCTCGTTCGCCCTCTGGCCGCCCCCGCGCCGTGAGGCGTTCCTTGCCGTCCAGCAGACCCGCGGAGACCTATGGGACGTTCTCTTCGACGACGGCCTGCTCACAATTGACGCGCTCACCAGGGTGACCGCACCGGTCCACGTCATCGAGGGAACGCACACCTCCGTCGTCGACCACGCGCTCTGCGAGGTGGTCCGGCGACACGTGCCGCACGCGCAGCACACGCTGATCGACGGCGCCGGCCACATGATGCCGCTCACCCACCCCGAGCCGCTCACCCGCGCCCTCCTCAACGGAATCGATCACACAACTATCGATCGGACCATGGTCCGCACCACGACAGCCGATCCCGAGCTGCGTGCAGCGTTGTGGCGATCCGCCCCTGCTCCGTAGCCAACTCGAGCAACTCCCGCCGCAACGCGAGCGACCTGCAACGCGCGGAATGCGAGCATCCGCCGGGCCGGCTCAGCCGCCGTCGAGCACGGCGGCACTCAGTCCCGCGCGATCACGAAACCGGGTCTNNCCAATTCCCTGTCGACGACGGCGCGCAAAACCGCCCGATTTGCGAGGATTCCGTGAAGTGGAGCCAACCGGGATCGAACCGGTGACCTCCTGCTTGCAAAGAGCCAGCGGCTGATTTGGCAGACGGTCTGATCGCGTTTTGACCAGTGTTTTCGGGCCTTCGCCAGCGCCTGAAGGCCGTCTCAGGATCCGTTGACGGGATCTGAGGCTTCCATCCGGCTTCCACGCCTGTCCGGGACAGACCACGCCGACGCTAGCGGGGCGCAGGGTGGCCGGCGCGAGTCGCGATTGTCCGGCTGATTGCCGTATACGTCGCTCGAACACGCGTCTTCCGTGGTCGAGCGCTGAGGCACGAGGCTTGACAAGTTCCGTCCGACGGCCGATATACTTTCCAACCATCCCCCCAGTTGCTTCGGTGGCTGGGTGCGAGGCCCGCCCTATGCGGGCCTCAGCGATTTAAAGGACCTTTGCGCGGCCGAACTACCAGGCAGCAGGCTTCGAGAATTGCCCTTGTGCGTCGGATAGCGTCGTCGGGAACTGGCACGCCGCAAGGGGACCACTCCGAAGCTGCTTGAAGAATGTGGGCTGAAGATCCAGGCTCCGCTTGGCTCGAGGATGAGGATTCAGAACCCCAACCTTGATGCCTAACTCGGCAATCGCGAGCGCGATCGGCTCCTTCAAATCCGCATCGTTCGAGAAGACGATGGCAACCTCGCAGTCCTTCTTGAACGCGTCCAGCAAGAGGTAGCTGGCGAGGTTCACGTCGGAGCCCTTTTCCTCCGTCTTCAAGACCTCGGCCGTCTTGGAGCCAAATCGTGGTGGGCTGGCCAGGCGCATTCTCACCGGGCGCGTACGAAACTGACCGTAATGCACCGACAGATTAGGGATCGTCTCGAGTGCTCGGAGGTAAGTCTGCTGTCGTACCGGCTGCTGAAGATCATCCGGACGCGCGTCAACAAGCGCGGTGAAGTAGCGAATGCGATTGATTTGGTTCCGGGGAAACAGCTTGGCGCAGAGGGCGGCGAAGTCGAGCCACTTGTAGGACGTTCCCTTAACGGCTCCGTAGTAGAAGTTGAAGCCATCCACGTAGATGTTTGTCTTCACGAGGACATACCAATCGAAAAGCAGCGTGAGTTGACCCGAACCCGGATTTATCAGCCCACAACCCGCAACCATTCACGGACGCGCAATTCCATCCGTTGCACGTCGAACTCTGTGAGATCTCCAGTGTGGGCTAGCGCTCGTCTCGTGGGGTTCATCTCTTGGAAGTAGGCCTCGACCCAACGCCGGTCGCCAAGCAAATCCTCGAAGTCGCTCCAGCGAGCGAGGATGGTTCCGCCCAGATCTGGGAAGTCAAGATAGTTGAGGATCGAGTCTCCGCGTGGCCCATGCCAACGGGCCGCTTCGTCCTGTTGCTCGCGGTTTCGCGCCGACCTCAGAACGCCTGGCTCAATTCCGTCAGTCCAGTCGCTGAGGTCGACTGCCTCACTCAGTGTTCGCTCGATGAGCTCTCGCATCGAGTTTTCAAGGCAAAAGAGGAGCTCATAGATCCGGCCCATCCTCCTTGCCTTTGTTCGAGCCTCGAGGCTGAACTCGTCGAGCACGGTTGTGGCGTCCGGAGAGCCGGGAACTGACGGCTCGTTCAACAGGCCCTCGTCGACCATCCTTGTGACGCTGGCAGTGACCGTTATGCCCCGGTAGAGGAACGCTTGGAGAGTCTCGGGCATGTTCAAGAGAGCAGGTTGTCGCGAATGCTCCGGAAGATGGCGTCGTAGACCTTGATGTCATCAGAAACCGGCAGATGCACGTGCACGTCATGTCGAAGGGTCAGAGTCTTCGAAAGAACCTGCCGCCGGTCCGCATTTGCGCCAGTGTCTTCACCTCCGACTTCCTCTTCTTGCTCGACATCCTCCGTCGGGCGCGAGAAGTCTGCCTGTTCCACCAGCGCCCGGAATGTCAAGGCCATCTTGTCCGAGACACCCTCCCCCTTTCCGGAGAGCCGCGCGAAGATGCCTCTGAGCTGGTCTGGCGGAAGCTTGTTCGCAGCTTCATCAATCGCGAACACATCGGCATACGCCTCTCTCACCCCTTCCGCTAGCACGCGTTTGGCCTCGGACGCGTTCTTGAAACGTCGGTATCGCTCCTGAGGCGTTCCGTTGGCGTCAAGGAAACCGACAGACTTGAGGACCGGGATGATCGGTCGGTCGTTCGAACTCGGGAACCCGAGCTGCTTTAGATGGTCGTACGTGAACTTCGGCGGGACTTGACCTTTCTGGATCTGATCAAGGATCGCAACGAGATTCTTCGCGGACGTGAAGTATGAAGACGGAAGGGCCACGCAGGCATGATACCAGTTCTATGTCAGGCTCTCCCAATCCTTGGCCGCGGAAGCCAGGTTACTGCCATGGCCTGCCAGGAACCTGGCAGCAACGCAACATGTCGCCCCCGTCGGGGCGCTCTCCAACTCCGAACGAAAGGGAGGTCCAGGTCGCGAATCCTCCGGATATTCCGCGTCCTACCGACCGCCCGCTCGCCGGTATCCGCGGCAGAGGTCGCTCTGTGGGATGGCACGACCGGTAGCGGACAAGGGCCTCAGTCGCCGTGCTGCGCCCGAAAGACGTCGCCGAACTCGGCGACGATGCGCGACCGACGCAGTCCTCGACGGCGGGCATCGGATACTTCGCGGACGTAGACCGCCCTCGTCACATTCGCATCGCGATGGCCGAGGAGGAATGCAATCTCGTCGACGCTCTCTCCGGCCAGTAGAGCACGCGAGGCCACGGTATGTCGGAACGAGTGCATCGAAGGCACGGCACCGTGCGGCACCGGAATCGGCTTGCCGTCCTCGTCTCGAGCGTGGAGCGCCGGGAACGTCGGGCCACCGTCTGAGTCCTTCGCCAGTCGCTGCGCGGCGCGAAGCGCACGCACGATGTTCCGCTGACCGAACGGCCTACCGGTGCGCGTAGAGAACACGAAGTCCTCAGGACAGGTCCACTTGGCCTGACGCTGGTGCCGCAAGAGAACGAGCGCCAGTTCTCGTGGAATTGGCACCGTACGGGCTGATCCATCCGTCTTCGTCGGGGCGAGATTGCCGTGGCGATCGACCTGGCAGGCGAACTCGACATCGGCGTCGTTCACGTCCGCTATCCGCACGTTGAGCCATCGAAGTGCGAGCAGCTCTGAAAGCCGCGCGCCGGTTAGGGCGGCCACGGTGAAGAGGGTTCGGTACGGCTCGTCAGCCGCCGCGATCGTCTGGCCGAGCTCGTCACCCTCGAAGACGCGACGTCGCTGGCTGTGCGAGGGCTTCGGTCGTTCCGAGGACAGCATCAGGGAGACTGGGTTCGCGCCCGACCTGCCCAGACGGCGTGCCGCGTACCGATACACACGGTTCGTGACGCCCAGGACGATCACGATCGTCGATTCCGCGAGGCCCCGCGTCCGCAGGTCCCTCACCATGTTCGCGAGATCTTCGGCGGTGATTTGGTCAAGCCGGCGGCTTCCGAAGCGCGCCGCGAGGTGCTGCGTCACGGCGTTCTCATAACAAGCCTGAGTGGCCGGACGAAGGTCTCGGACCGGACCGTTCAGCCACTGCGTGGCGGCATCATCGAAGCGAAGCCGGCTATTGGAGCCGTGGAGCTCTCCGCGATTGCGGCGAGAGATCAGCTCGTCCCTGATCGCCCGCGCAGCGGTGATGCCGCCATCAACGGTCTTCCACCGCTGCTTGCCCTCGGAGTCCTTGAAGCCGACCTCGTACACGCCTGTTGTGCGGCGGTAGATGTTGCGCTCGACGCGGACGCGTCGCGGCGTGTCGCTGCTCATTCCGCTCACCCCGCTATGCGCGTATTCGCGACGACAGACGCCAGATGGCGCGGGCCGCCACCGCCGCGGCGCCACGCATCCAGGTCGGAGCGCCGGAAGTAGAGCTTGCATCCAGGACCATCCTGCTCCGACGGGATCGCGCGCTCTGCCGCGAGCTTACGCAGCGTATCCCGGTGAACACCGAGGTACTCCGCTGCGTGGCGAGAGTCGAGCCATTCGTCCCGTCCGCCAGCGTCCTCTGGGTGTCGCTCGCGCAGTAACGCCACAACACGCTCGGCGACGCGGTCAAGAAGCTGGTCGAGGATCGCGAGCTCCGCCGAGCTATTCCGACTGGGAACAGTGGCTAGCCGCTCAGCCGACGGCAAGCTATCTGGATCGGAGTGGGTGCGACGAACAGGAGCAAGCTCGCGTTCGTAGGTGGCGTACGCTGCCATTGTCGTGACCTCCTCAATAGGTCTCGGCCAGGCCCCGGGGTGTTTGCCCACCGCCGGGGCCGACTCTTGTTTGCTTACATCGTTACGCTACCAAGCCCGTCGGACAGATCCGCGTAACGATGTAAGCTCAGATGATGGTCCGTGTCGATACCAATGAATTAGTCGATACGCAAGGCGTCGCGGAGATCCTCGGTCTCGCCTACCGCAACACGGTGCTCCAGTACCAACAGCGATACAGCGACATGCCAAGGCCTGTGTTCGACCTCGGCAAGGGGCGCGTCAAACTTTGGCTGCGGCCGGAGATCGAGCGATGGGCCGATGATCAAGCGGCCCGCGGCCGAACGCGTCCGGCTCGTCGTTCTTCTCGATGATGGTGG
>PMOY01000365.1 GCA_003165655.1 Solirubrobacterales bacterium | reverse complement strand
GCCCGAGCTCGTATCCGCGCTCGGCCGCGATCGGATCGCCGGTGAGCGCGAGCTCCATGGCCACCCCGCGCGGGAGCGCCCGCGGCAGGCGCAGGAGCGCGCCGCCGGCCGCGACCAACGAGCGCTTGACCTCCGGAATCCCGAGCTTGGCCCCGCGCGCCGCCACGATCAGGTCGCACGCCAGGGCAATCTCCAGCCCGCCCGCGACGGCGAACCCTTCGATCGCCGCGATCAGCGGCTTGGCCGGTGGGCGTCTGACGATCCCCGCGAAGCCGCGGTCCCCGACCGAGGACGACTCACCGGCGACGAAGGCCTTCAGATCCATGCCCGCGCAGAAGCCCTTCCCGGCGCCGGTGAGCACGCCCAGCGACAGGTCTGCGTCAGCATCGAGCTCGTCGAGGGCGGTGGCGATTCCCTGCGCGACGGCGAGGTTGACTGCGTTGCGCTGGTCGGGGCGGTTGATCGTGACCACCAGGACGCGCCCGCGGCGCTCGGTCACGACTGCAATCTCGCCTTCGCTCACGCGGCGAACAATCGCAGTTCCGGCTCGCGCTCGCCGCGCAGCACCGCGAGGTCGACCTCGACCCACGCGATCCCCCGCGACTCGGCCAGCACCCTCGCCTGCGGCTTGATCGTCTGCGCCGCGAGGACGCCCCGGCACGACGCCAAGGCCGGGTCGAGCCGGATCCGCGCGAGGTAGCGCGTCAGCTGCTCGACCGCCTCGATGCCGGCTACACGCTTCACCTCGACCGCCACCCACTCCTCGTCGGCGTCGCGGCACATCAGGTCGACCGGCCCGATGTCCGTTGGCCATTCACGGCGCACGAGTCGGAAGCCCTCGCCGCACCACTGCGGTCGCTCGGCGAGCAGCTCCTGGATGTGGGCTTCGACCCCATCCTTCTCGAGTCCACCGCCCTCCCCCGGCGACCCCATCTCGAGCGTCACGTCCGACAGCACCTCGGAGATCACGATCTCGAGCCGGTCCTCGCTCGCGCCGGTGCGCTTGCGCACGACGATCAGCTCGGGCGACTCCTCGATCACGGTCGGGGGCGTCATCCAGTTGAGGGGCTTGTATCCACCGGCGTCGGCGTGCACGAGCACCGATCCGTCGGCCTTGATCATCAGCAGCCGCAGCGCGTCCGGCAGCAGAGCATTGAGACGGCCGGTGTAGCGAACCTCGCAGCGGGACACGATCAGGCGCACGGGCGGCAGGCTACGCGCCCGTCCGGACGGCCGCGAGAGCGCCGGCTTGCGGGCGTCGCACGCCCGCGGACGTTCCACCAGGGCGTCGCGCGCCCGCGGACGTTCCACCGACGACTGCCCTACATTGTCGGCAGATGCGCCAGCAACTTCGCCCGCTGTTCGATCGGATCGTGATCAAGGAGCTCGACCCGGACCGCGTCCGGCGCTCCGGTCTGCTCGTCCCGCCAGGGAGCGACGAGCCGCCGCCCCAGCACGGGATCGTGCTCGCGGTTGGCCCCGGGCTCGACTGGTGGGATCACGTCGGCGTGCAGATGCCGGTTCAGCCCGGTGACCACGTGGTCTTCCCGGCCTCCGCCGGCGTCTGGGTCGAGGTCGAGGAGGAGCGGCTGCTCGTGTGCCGGGTCGCCGAGCTGCTCGGAGTACTCGACCGAGTCGAGGCCTGCCCAGGCTGCGGTGGGCGCACACTAGCGCCGACTGAGTCCTGCCCCGTCTGCGGGCGCGAAGGCTCACTCGCCAACCCCTGACTTCGCGCACGGCGCCGCGAGCCGAAGCCTTTCCTACGGTTCGCCGACCGCGACCGCCAGCGCGAAGCCGTGCGGCGAGGTCGGGCACGTCAGCGGATCCGTGGTCGGCGGAATGATGCGAAGCCGCGGCGCACGCGGGAGCCTGTGGGCATTCTCGACCGATGACGCTCCGAACGCGGCGACCGTCACCGGCGAGGCGCTCACGAACTCTCGGCACGGGATGTCCGAGCACCGCGACGGCCCCGAGACGAAGCAGGGAACGCCGCCGTCTTCAATCAAGGGACGAGGAACAGTCGGTGAGCGGGGGAGGATCAACGGCTCCGTGGGTAGCGGATGACGGAGCCTCGAGATCTCCGCCTCGAGCGCGTGCCGCAGCGGCAGGCCCACTCTCACCGCCGGCACGGCAGCGCCTGGATGCCCTGCGCTCGACGCAGCTGAGCTGTGGTCAAGGGTCACGACCCCGGTCAGCACGATCGCGACGAACCCTGCAAGAAGCCGGCTCATAGTCAGCACTACGACGTCGCGGCGCACGCATCACGGCAGATTGCCGCCCGGCCCTACGCCGCGCTGCGCTCACCGAGCTCGCGCGGGATCGCCGACCGCACGCGTTCGAGCAGCTCCGCGACCTCGGGGTCGCCGCCGATCGCGAGCGCCCGCTCGCACGCCGCGATGCACTCGGTGCTCCGGTCCGTGCGCGCCAGAGCGTGCGCGTACCGCGACCACGCCGCCGGCGAGTCCGGCGCCAGCCGCGTCGCTGCCTCACACGCGGACACCTCGGCGCCGAGGTCACCGGCGAGGTGGTAGGCGAGGCCCAGGTCCAGCAGCCCGTCCACCGACGGCGCGATCAGGCGAGCCCGCTCGAGCGCGGCCAGCGCGCCCGCACGATCCATCAGACGCAGGCGCAGGCGCCCGAGGCGCTCCCACGCCGAAGCGTCCGCCGGCGCCCGCTCGGCGGCGCGCGCCGCCGCCTCGGCCGCGAGGTCGATCGCGCCCATGTCGACGTAGATCCGCGAGGCGAAGCGCTCGGGCGTCGGACGGTCGACGTCCACCCGCGCCCAGTCGCGGACCGCACGCGCGGCGGCGGGAAGATTGCCCGCCTGCCAGAAAGACACGGTGAGCAGGCGCAGCACCATCGGGTTTGACGGGTCGGCATCGCGCGCATAGACCAGCCGCTGGGACGCCAGCTCAGCGTTCCCCTCGGCGAGCGCGTGCTGCGCGGCGGTCATGAATCGCTGCACCCGATCGGCCGCCGGATCGGGTACAGAGAAGTCGACGAACTCCAGCGACCCGGCCGGGATCGTCCGCACGCCGACGCTGAACGTCACCCGCGCCCACTGCTTGGTGTCCTCGTCGTCGCCGGAGAAGTAGATGCCGGTGACCGTACCCACGCCCCATTCCGGATACGCCAGGCAGCGCGCGTAGCTGTGCACGACCGAATGGTCGGGGACTCGCGACCCGAAGGGATCGTTGCGCGAGCGGTCCTCGGCCGCGGCACGAGTGCGCTGCTCGGCCTCGTAGGCGCGCCGGCCCTCCTCCGCGCGCGCCCGCCGCGTGGCCGCGGCCGAGACCTTGACCGCGGTGCGCGTCACGCGACCGCCGCGCGAGCCTTCCGCCAGCCGCTCGAGCTGATCGGCAGCCTCGTTGACGGCCTGCAGGTGGCGCTGGTGCTCGTGCTGGCGCCCGGGAGGCGCAATGTCGGGATGCCACCGCTTGGCCATCCGCCGGCGGGCCAGCTGTACGGTGCGCTGGTCGAAGGGCGGATCGAGCTCCAGCAGATGGAGCGCTTGCTCTACATCGAGGATGCGGGGCATGACCTCATTACGTTAGCGGGACCGGGCGCGAGCTCGCGCCGTCCCTAGCTCGGTGCGCGTCGATGCCTGATTACGGACCCGGACGGTGATGCTCGCGGGCCCGAATTCCGCGCCGCCCGCGTACACGGCCCGCACCGACCGGTTCGGCCCCGGCGCGAGCGCGAAAGAAGCCTGTCCCGAGCGCCGGGTGCGCACGTGCAACTCGTGGCGCCCGTCCGTGATCGACAGCACGGCGCCCCCGACGCTCGCGCCGTTCGACGTCACCAGGTAGAGGGTGCCTCGGGCGGAGTGGCCCGAGGACGCGACGAGCGTCTGGCTGCGGGAGGCGACATCGGAGCACTCCAGACCCTTGGCGAGCACCAGCGTGCTCTTCGGCGCGTAGCTGACGACGAGTCTGAAGTGGCGATCGCCGGAGGCGAGCTCGACCTCGTCGGCCGAGCGCGCGAGCGCGTGCAGCCCGCCGGTCGTGGCGAGCACCGTGCCGAGCACCTTGGGTCCGACGCTGACCGTCGCCGTCGTACCCGCGAGCGCGACCGATACCAGTGTGCCTCGAGCGTCGCCGATCGCCACTGCCCCACGGCGCAGACTGCCGGTCAGTCGCAGCCCGCCGGCCTGGTGCGTCAGCCGAAGCCGGACGAGCGCAGAGCACTCAGCCAACGGAGCGGAGCTCGACAGCACCGTCGCGAACCTGATCGTCCACGTGAATGAGACGGAGTCGGCCCGACCGCCGGCATCCGTCGCCGCGACGACCACGGTCGAGGTGCCGGCCTGCGTCGGCGTCCCCCTGACTCGACCGGTCGAGCTGTCGATCGACAGGCCCGCCGGCAGTCCGGTCGCGCCGTAGGTGAGGGGCGAGTTGCCGGCATCGATCGCGGCGAGCCGCAGGCTCAGCTTCAGGCCCAGCGTCGAGCTCTGAGCGCCCGGATCGGTGACCGTCACCGTCTCGCACAGCGCGGAGGCGAGCGCCGAGGCGTTCGGGGTGCCGAGCCCCGAGGCCATGTCGTAGCGGGGGCGAGCGGCGAACTTGCCGCCGTTCGTGCCGGTGAAGTCGTTGTTCCCTGAGGTCACGTCATCGAAGGAGGAGGCGTAGGCGGATCCGGCCGCGCGGTACAGGGCCGGATCCGCGAACCCGACCGAGGTGCCGCTGCACAGCGGCGAAGCATCCGCGAGGGTGACCAGCGCGGCCCAGACCGGAGCCGCCGCGCTCGTGCCGCCGATGCCGATCCAGCTTCCGTCGTAATAGACGAGGTACCCGGTGTCCGGGTCCGCGTCGGCGGAGACGTCGGGCACCTCGCGGCAGTAGCCGGGCGAGGCCCCGCACGGCGTCCCGGCGGAGGCCGAGTAGATCACGTGCACCGACGACGGCGCACCCGACTGGTAGGAGGGCATCTTCCAGAACGTGGAGATCCCGCCGCCACCGGCGCCGACGTTCTGACCGAGCGCCCCGCCTTCGCCGTCACCGTTGTTCCAGACCGTCTCGCTCGGCGGCGGCCCGAGGAAATCGAGGCTTGTGCCACCGACCCCGGTGACATACGGCTGGCTCGACGGGTCGTCGACCGCCGCCGCGAGATCGAGGTTCTGGCCGGCCACGTAGCAGTCCTCTGCGCCATCGTCGCCGGCGGCCGAGATGATCGTTTGACCTTGCGCGGCGGCCTCCTGGAACAACGTCCCCTCGGCCGTCGCGTCCGCTGACCCCTCCATCGACTCGCACTGGCCCCAGGAGGTCGAGATCACCTTCGCCCGGTCCTGGCTGATAATCGCATTGAACGTGTCGTAGGGGCCGGCCCCCGGCGAGCCGGAGTTCGAGTTCGGTCCCTGATAGACAAGGATGGTCGCCTTCGGGGCGAGGCCGATCACGTCCTCGATGTCGAGCGCCGCCTCGCCGCTTCCCGCGCCTGTCCCCGCGCCGCCGTCGACCGGGACGTAAGACACCGACGCGTCGGTTCCGTAGCACGACTGATACGCCGCGATGTCGGACGCGGCGTCGGGCCCGAGCTCATAGATCGCGATCGTCTGGCCCGCTCCCTCGTCGCCTGCCGCATAGAGGCCCGAGAAGCGGTAGGCGAAGGCGATCTGGTCGGCCGTGTACGCGTCCTGGCCGGGAGCCGCGGCGATCGCCGCGGCGCACGGCTGCGGCCCGCCGGTGGCAACGTGGGGAGCCGTCAGGTCGACGGCACCGCCGGCTCGCGATGCGTCGGCTCGCCGGCGCACGGCGAGAGGCTGCGGAGCCGACAGCGTGTCGAGCCCGACCACGCCCTCGACGAGTCTCGCGACGGGCGCGTCGAGCCGTGGCGCCGCGGCACTCGCGAACGCGAGCCGACCGCCGGGCGCCGCGATCCGCGAGAACGAGACCGAGAACGCGTCGGCGACTGCGCCGGCGCTCGCCGTGATCGGAATCGCAAGCCCGTTGGCGCTCACCGCTCCCGGGTTCAGGCCGTGGGCGCGCAGGGAGGACTCAACCGCCGCGGTCTGCACCATCGTCGGGCCGAACCGCCGCGCGAACTGCGCCGGCGTGATGTACTCGTGGTAGAGGCCCGATCCGGGCGTCGACACCGCGTCCGCGAACGCGGCCAGTGCCGCCGGATCGCGCGGTTTCAGCGCCACCGTCACGTTCAACCTGGTGGAAGCCGGTAGGGCCCCGATCACTCGCGACGCAGGCATGAGCGCCACCGAGCCGACGCGAATCCCGCGTGTGGCCGCTGCGTGAGCGGGAGGGACCACGACGGCAGCGGCGAGCGCGGCGGCGCACGCGGCCAACTGGAGCGTGCGGAGAACGCGGGACATCGAGCCGGACACGCTCACACGCTGAGCTTAAGCACCAGCCGACTCGTGTGATTGCTCGCGTCGGTCGCCATGACGGTGACGTCGAGTGTCTTGACGCCGGCTTTCTCGGCCTCGGCGGCCAGGACGGCGCTGACACGGATCGCCCCGCCTGTGATGGTGACCTGCACCCTGGTGCGGGGCGATCCCAGTGAGATCGTCAGCGCGCCATGGTTGAGCTTCGATGTGAACTTGAGGCGCGTGCCACCGGGGCCCTTCACGGTGATCGGACCGGCCACGCTGGCGGCGTTGCGCGCGAAGCTGAGTCCGCTCGGGAGGTCGACCGCGACCGCCTTGATCGATGGTGCGTCATGGCCGGCGCTGACCTTGAAGGTGAGCCGTGCGTTCCTGTGGGAGACCCCGGCGAGTGAAGCGATCGACATCGAAGGACGGCCGCCGACCGTCCAGCGGAACGTTGCTCGCCCTGACCCACCGTTCCGACCCGTGGCGGTGACCGTGACGGTCGAGGCTCCGACCCGCTTGGGTGTGCCGGAGATCAGACCGGTGGCAGCGTCAATGGACAGGCCGTCCGGAAGCTCGACGGCCGAATAGGTCAGCGTCCCGCTACCGCTTGCGTGCGCTTTGATCTGGAGCCGCGCGGCCTCGCCCACCGTCCCGGTCTGGTTGCCGGGTTTGGTGACGGTGACCGTCGGGGTCAACGTGGTCGGCGTGGTCGGTGTCGCCGGGGTGCTCGGCAGTGCGGGGGTGCTCGGCGGGGTCGGCGTGAGCGGGTACGGAACCCCCGTCGCTGCGTCGCACAGGGCGCCGGCAAGCGTCGACCCGTTCGGCGTGCCGAGCCCGGACGCCATGTCGTAGCCGAGGTCGGCGGCGAAGCCACCGGCGCCCGTGAAGTCGTTGTTCCCCGAGGTGATGTCGCTGAACGTGCCGGCGTAAGCGCTGCCCGCGATCGTGTAGAGGTTCGGGTTGAGGAACCCGATCAGCGATCCGCTGCACGTAATCGACGCGTTCGAGAGCGCGATCAGCGCCGCCCACAGGGGCGCCGCCCCGCTTGTGCCTCCAATCCCCTGCCAGGCCGACGCATCGGTGGCTTCCCCGTCTCCGTCCCAGTAGATCAGGTACCCGGTGTCGGGATCGCCGTCGGCCGACACGTCCGGGACCTGGCGACAGTCGCCTGACGCGGCGCCGCACGGCAGGCCCGAGGATTCCGCGTTGATCACGTCCAGTGATGACGGCGCACCCGATTGATAGGACGGCATCGGCCACAGCGTGGAGATTCCGCCGCCGCCGGCGCCTCCTGCGTCGTTCCACACGGTCTCGCTCGGCGGCGGCCCGAGCGCGGTCAGGCTCGTGCCGCCGACGCCGGTGACGAACGGCTGGCTGGCGGGATCATCAACCGCGAGCGAGTCCGTGCCGCAGTCCTCCGCGCCCTGGTCGCCTGCAGCCGCGACGATCGTCTGGCCCTGCGTGGCGGCCTCCTCGAACAGGATGCTCTCCGCCTGTGCGTCGCTCGATCCCTCCTCGGACTCGCACTCGCCCCACGAGGTCGAGATCACTTTCGCAGCGTCCTGGCCGATGATCGCGTTGTAGGTGTCGTACGCGCCGGTGTCGCTGTTCGGTCCTCGGTAGACCAGGATGCTCGCCTCTGGCGCCAGGCCGATCACGTTTTCGATGTCGAGCTCGGTCTCCATCCCGTCGCCGTTCCGGGCGATCGGGCGCGATGGTCCGCCGTCGATCGCCTTCTCGTAGATGACTTTCGTGCTCGTCCCGTAGCACGACTGGTACGCCGTGATATCGCTCGGAAAATTGCCCTCGAGCTCATACAGCGCCACGGTCTGCCCCGCACCCTCGTCGCCGTCCCCGTAGAGGCTCGAGAAGCGGTACGCCGATGCAATCTGATCGGCCGTGTAGGCATCGTCACCGGGAGCGTCGTCGACCGCGGTCGCGCACGGCTGCGGACCGCCCGTCACGACATCCGGAGCCGAAACCCGGGGCGGGGCGTGCGATCGTGCGCGCGCGAGCTCGACCGGCTGCGCCACCGCCAACGTGCTGAGCCCGACCACGCCCTGCACGAACCCGGCGACCTTCGCGCTCAGCGACGGCGCCGCCGTACTCGCGAACGCCGTCCGGCCGCTTGGCAGCGCATACCGCTCGAACGACAACGAGAACGCATGCGCGAGTTGCGCAGCCGTGGCGCTCACGCCAATCGCCAGCCCGTTGTCGCTCACCCTCCCGGGGTCGAGGCCACGTGAGCGCAAAGCGGACTGGACGGCTTCGATCTGCTCCGTCGTCGGGCCGAACCGCCGCGCGAACTGCCCGACGCTCAAGTAGTCGCGGTACACGTCCGATCCCGGCGTCGCCACCGCGGTGGCGTACGCGGCCAGCGACGCTGGATCGCGCGGCTGCAGCGTGACCGCGACGCGCACGTGCGTCGGCCCCGCGAGGGCGCCGAGCGCCCGCGCGCCCGCCGAGAGCTCTGGCACCGCGCCGACGCGAATCTCGCCCGTGGGCGAGGCAGAGGCCGACGCGAACGACATCAGCGCGCATCCGCACGAGACCAGCACCACCCTCCGTGACCACCGAAACATCGAAGCACCTCTAAAACCGCGCGCTTGATTGCCCTCTCGCACGTTATCGACACAGAGCCCGGGTCGCCCGGACCCTATCCTTGCTCGCCTATGGCGACCCAGTACATCTTCACCACC
>PMOY01000254.1 GCA_003165655.1 Solirubrobacterales bacterium | reverse complement strand
GTACCGGCCTCGCGGTGCGTTGGTGTTGTGGCGCTCGCCCCGAGGCGTCGTTCGCCGCCCGCGTCGCGCCGTGTCCGCGCCGCGGAGTCGGTCACGGGGAGACGTCGACGCCCGGCGAGGTCTCCTCGTCGCCGGCGGCGCGCAGNNGCCACAGGTCCCGCTTGACCTGAACCGGATCGACCTGGCGGCCCGGCAGGTGCATGTTCGCGGTCGCGATCAGCCGCCGCTCGTCCGCGGTCAGGGCCATCCATTTCGCGAGCACGTCGTCTGAATCGGGTAGCCGAGCGCTTCCGTACGGACGCGTTTCGTCGGGGAACGTGACGCAATATTCGTTCAGCAGCCGGTGGGTCTGCGCAAGGTAGGCAATGATCGGCTTGTGCGGATATACGAGGTATCCGTACGCCGCTCCGCCTGTCCCGTCCGCGAGCTCCGGACCGTCCTTCTGCGATCCCCAAACGCGGATGAAACCGAGGTCGCGGTACATCGACCACTCCTCTTGGTTGATGCACGAACGCAGGAGCGCTCGGGCCCGCTGCTCGGCGCGCAGCTCACGGCCGGGATCGTACGGAGGCGCCGGTGTGCGCTGGCGACGTGCGCGGTGGCGACCCCACAGCTCCGCGAGGCGAGGGACCAAGAGGTCGGACAGGAGCGCGAGGGCGACAAGCGCGGTGGCGGCGAGAGCGAGCAGCATCGGCCGGCGGGATCGCTGCCTACCTGGCGCCGCCTGCGGCGCGAGGGAAGAAGATCACGCGGTCGGCATCGTGCGGGATCTCTTCGAACGTGCGCACCAGCTGGGCCTGCCGCCGACCCGCTGGCTGCGTGACCGGCACCGCCGCCCACATGCCGGCGTCGAGTTGGTCGCGAAACGCTTGGATCAGACGCAGCTCATCGGCGGCAAGCTCGACATCGCCCTCAGCGATGAGTACCTCGCCATGCCCCGGCTTCATCCGCAGGAACTGCACGCAAGAATTATGGCAGAGGACCCACTGGTACGGAAAGCGCGGCCAGGCACGGACGACGGAGACCTCGGCCTCACTGAACCAGGGTTCTCTTCATCACTCCTGATCTCGCTCACGACGTCCCCAACGTGGCCCACTGGGATCGGGGCCGCAATCGCGCAGCAGGCCGAGCACGTCGACGGGTCCCGCGCCGGCGCCAATTCCCCCCAGCCCGTCTCTGACCGCGGCGGAGGCGATCTCCTTGGCGCGGCGCGCCGCGTCCAGCGGTGTCAGGCCCTGGGCGAGGTAGGCCGCGAGCGCCGAGGAGTGCGTGCAGCCCGAGCCGTGCGCGGCTCCGTCCGGGTGTCGCTCGCCCGGAAGCTCGACGATCGTCTCACCGTCGAAGAACACGTCGGTGGCGTGCTCTCGGTGGCCGCCCGTGACGACTACGACCGCCGGGCCGAGCGCATGGACCGCCCGCGCGAGGGCGCCGACGTCGGCGTCGGCGAGCCCGGTGAGCGCCCGCGCCTCGGGTACGTTGGGCGTCGCCACCGTGGCGAGCGGCAGTAAGCGCTCGATGAGCGCCGACCTGGCGGATCGATCGAGCAGCTCGGCGCCGGACTCGGCGACCATCACGGGGTCGACCACGACCGGCGTTCCCGGCCTGAGCTCCCCGAGCGCCAGCCGCACAGCATCGATCGTCGCAGCCGTGCCGAGCATGCCGATCTTGGCCGCGTCAACGCCGATATCCGCCGAGACGGCTCTGACCTGCGCGATCACCATCTCCGGCGATACGCCCTCGACGGCGATGACGCCGACGGTGTTCTGGGCGGTGATCGCGGTGATGGCCGTCATCCCGTACACGCCGCAGGCAGCGAACGCTTTCAGATCGGCCTGGATCCCGGCGCCGCCCCCGGAATCCGAGCCCGCGATCGAGAGAACTCGTGGTATCCGTGCACGCGCAGCCACCGCGCTGAGACTACGCGCCCGTGGTCGCGCGGATCCCGCGGCGCCGGGCCGGCTTGCAGGCCGTGCCGGCTAATCGATCCGTGACCCGAGCTCACGCATTCATGATCACCACGTAACGCCCGCCTGCGTCACGGCGGACGCGACCGTCGAGCTCGAGCTCGGCCAGCCCGGTCAGCGCCTGCTCAACGGAGCGCGCCGGGCCGACGAGCGCGCCGAGCGTGTCGCAGCCGGCTCCGACGGCGTCGAGCAGCTCCCGCAACCCGGCGCGGACCGGTTTGCTCCTCGGGCTCCCCGGCAGAGTGCGAACGCCGACGCCGAAGACCGCGTCGAGCACGTCCCCAGCGTGACGAACGACCGTAGCCCCGCGGGCGAGGAGGTCGTTCGTGCCCGCCGATAGCGTGGAGGTCACCCGCCCTGGCACCGCGCCGAGCTCTCGCCCCAGGTCCTCGGCGACGGCGGCCGTGATCAGCGATCCCGATCGTTCTCCGGCTTCGACCACGACAGTCATCGCGCTGAGGCCGGCGATGACCCGGTTGCGGGCAGGGAAGCTCCAGCGCCGGCTCTCGCTGCCCGGAGGCAGCTCGGAGACGGCGACACCGGAGCGGATGATCCGGCCGTAGAGCGCGCGCTTGCTGGCCGGATAGGGCCGCTCGGCACCGACCGGCAGTACGGCAATGGTCGCTCCCGCCGTCTCGAGCGTGCCCGCGTGCGCAGCCGAGTCGATCCCCAGCGCCATCCCGCTGACGACGGTCACCCCGGCAGCACCGAGACCGCGGCCGAGCGACCGGGCGACCTCGAGCCCATATGGCGACCCCCGACGCGCGCCGACGATCGAGACCGCATCGCCCGCGGCCAGTGCGACGAATCGGTCGCGACCGCCGGCGACGTGCAGCACCGCGGGTGATCCCGGGGCCGCCGCGAGACGGCGGGGGTATCCGGGGTCGCAGCGACAGAGCGTCTCGACGCCGGCCGCGCGGCACTGAGCGCGAGCGACCGCCGCCTCGAAGTCGTCGTACTCGCGCACCACCGTGGCTTTCGTCGCACCCGCGATCGCGGCAATCAGCTCGCGGTCGGGGAGGTCAAGGACAAGCGGCAAGTCCCTACCCCGCCTGCGGGCGAAGTCCAACTGGGCGCCGAGGCGCGCCACCAGCCACGACCGTCTGAGGCAGCTCTCGCAGGCGCGACCGGACGCGGCGCACGTGTCTGTCTCAGCGCCAACGATCACGCGGCCAGCGCGCTTTCCGCCTGGTCGCGCTGGCGCAGGCCGACGGCCATCAACACATCCGCGGCGCTCACCCGATCGCGACCATCGAGGTCGGCGACCGTCCTCGCCACGCGCATGACGCGATGCCGGCCGCGGGCACTCAGGTGGTTCCGCTCGTACGCTGAGCCGAGAGCGAGCTCACCGGGACGATCGAGTCGTATGTAGCGGCCCGCGAGACGCGCATCCATCTCGGCGTTGCACGCTGCACCGGTGCCCGCAAGCCTGTCCCGCTGCCGCTCGCGTGCCGCGAGAACGCGCTCGCGCGCGTGCGCCGAGGTGGTCAGCGGCGGCGCCCGGAGCTCGTGCTCGCCCGGTCGCTCGACAGTGACCAGCAGGTCCATCCTGTCCAGCAACGGACCGCTCAGCCGACGCCGGTGACGTCTCAGGTCGGCCTCGCCGCACTCGCAGCGATCGCCTACGCCTGCATAGCCGCACGGACACGGGTTCGACGCCGCCACGAGCATGAAGCGGGTCGGGAGCTCGAGGACGCGCTGGCCGCGAACGATCGTCACGTGGCCGTCCTCGACGGGCTGGCGCAGCGCGTCGAGACTCGTCCGCTGAAACTCCGACAGCTCGTCGAGGAAGAGCACGCCATGATGAGCGAGAGTCGCCTCGCCGGGGCGCGGCGGCGATCCGCCACCGACCAATCCGGCGGCCGAGATCGTGTGGTGGGGAGCGCGGAACGGACGCGACGAGATCAGACCGCCGGCATGCGCGCCGGCGACGCTGTGAATCCGGGTGACCTCGATCGCCTGTGCCCGGGTGAGCTCTGGGAGGATCGACGGCAGCCTGCGGGCGAGCATCGTCTTGCCGGTGCCAGGGGCGCCCTCGAGCAGGAGACTGTGTCCGCCGGCCGCGGCGATCTGGAGCGCGAGCAGCGGCACCTCGTGCCCGCGCACGTCGCTGAGATCGTGCCCGGCACGGGCGTTCGCGACCGTCGCCGGCGAGACAGCGGGAGGGCGCGGTGACTCGCGGCCGGAGATCACGTCGGCGGCCGCGCGCAGGCTGGCGACCGCCGCGATCTCGATGCCCTCCACGAGCGCCGCCTCCCGGGCCCGCTCGTGCGGGACGATCAGGCGCTCGAGCCCGGCTCGGTGCGCGCCCTCGGCGACGGCGAGCGCTCCAGGCGAGTCGCGCAGCTCACCGCTCAGGGACAGCTCCCCGTAGACGGCATAGCGGGCCAACGCCTCGACCGGGACCTGGCCGCTCGCCGCGAGCAGCGCCAGCGCGAGCGCCGTGTCGAAGCCCGGTCCGACCTTGCGGAGAAAGGCCGGGGCGAGGTTGGCGGTGATCCGCCGCTGCGGAAACTCGAAGCCCGAGTTCAGCACCGCCGAGCGGACGCGATCGCGCGATTCGCGCACCGCCGCGTCGCCCAGGCCGACGATCGTGAACGTCGGGAGGCCGGGGCGGATGTCGACCTCCACCCACACGGGACGCGGGTCGACGCCATCGATCGCGAACGTGGCCACCTGCGCGAGCATGCCCAGGACGCTACGGGCATTTGCGTGACACGTGGGTCACGCCGCGTGTCAACTCTCACCTGCCGCCGGCCGCGCGCCTGAGGAGAAATGTCACGATCCGCGTGCCCCACGTCACGCGAGGCGGCGTAGCGTCTTGAGCGATGAGCAGCGACCTCCGCCACCGCCTCGGCAAGCACGGCGAGCGACTCGCCGCCGAGCATCTCGCCCGGCTCGGATTCGACATCGTGGAGCGCAACTACCGGACACGGTGGGGAGAGCTCGACATCGTCGCTTTTGACGGCACGACACTCGCCTTTTGCGAGGTCAAGACGAGACGCCTGACCGCCGCTGGAGGACCGCTGGAGGGCCTACGCGCCCTCCAGCGCCAGCGCGTGCGCAAGATGGCGGAAAGCTGGCTGATCGAGCGAACCGAGCGCCCGTACGCCGAGCTCGTGCGCTTCGACGCGATCGGGGTGACGATCGACGCGACCGGGAAGCTCGTCAGCATCGAGCATCTGGAGGGGGCGTTCTGAGCGGCGGGCGGCTCGGGCCGTCGGGCGCGTTGCCGCCCGCCAAAAGCTAGAGCGACAATTGCTGATACGCCGCCGATTGGAAGGACAGGCGATGCAGCGGCGAGACGCCGAGGCGACCGATCGCCTCGCGGTGCTCGGGGGTCGCGTAGCCCACGTGCTGGGCGAACTCCCATCCGGGATGCGCCGCGTCGGCCCGGTGCATGTAGCGGTCACGCGTCTCCTTGGCCAGCACGGAGGCGGCCGCGATCGCCGCGCTCTTCGCGTCGCCGCCGATGACCGCCCGGTGCTCGTGGGGCAGACCCCTGACGGGGAAGCCGTCGCTGAGGCACACACATCCAGACCGGGCCACGAGCGACAGCGCGTCGCGTAGCGCCGCGAGGTTGGTGACGTGGAGGCCGCGGGCGTCGATCCCCGGTGCGCACCGGGAGACGACCGCGACCCGCGCGGCGATCCGCAGGATCACCGGGTAGAGCTCGGCCCTCGCGGCGGGCGTCTGCTGCTTAGAGTCGTTCAGCCTGGCGAGAGCGCGGCTCTCGGCCGGCCCGATCCGCTCGAGATCGAACAGGACGGCCGCGGCGACGAGC
>PMOY01000294.1 GCA_003165655.1 Solirubrobacterales bacterium | reverse complement strand
GCGCTGGGGAGCCAGGCGCGGCGTGAGGCGATCCCGAGCGCGGATGTCGACAGCGCCATCGTCTGGTTCGGCGACATCGCTACGGCGGAGATACGTCCCCGTCTTCACGCCATCGCGACGAGAGTCGTCGCCGGCCTCGAGACGTGCGGGCTGCATGCCGACGCTCACGGCGCGTCCGCGTCGAACCTCCTCTTCGTTCGCTCGCTCACGTCGTGGCAGAGCGCGGCGCGGAGCTGGATCTCCGATCCGACTCAGGACAAGGCGCTGATTCTCGTCTCGGTGCTCGTCGACAGCCGTCCGGTGTGGGGGCTGCACACGGGCACCCCCGTCTCGGACACCTTCCGGCTCGCGCCCGACAACCCCGCGCTGCTTCGTCTGCTCGCTCGCTTTGCGCTCTCCTACCGTCCGCCGACGGGCTTCCTCCGCGGGCTTGTCGTCGAGCACACGGGGGAGCATCGCGGCCGGCTCGACATCAAGCACGGCGGCGTCATCCCGATTGTCGACCTCGCGCGCTGGGCGGGCATGTCGGCCGGCGTGACGAGTGCGTCGACGGCCGAGAGGTTGCGTGCCGCGGGGTCAGCCGGTACGTTGCCGGTGGCGGACGCGCACACGCTGCAGGACGCATTCGAGCTCGTCACCGGGTTGCGGTTGCAACACCAGGTCGGGCAGCTGCGAGCGGGCAAGGAGCCCGACGACTACATGGATCCCGCCACGCTCAGTCCGCTCACGCGCAGCTACCTGAAGGAAGCGTTCCGCGCGATCGCGTCGATCCAGAAGCGCGTTACGACGCAGCTCAGCGGCGAGATGCCGTGAGGCTCCCGTCGGCCCTCTCGGAACGCCGCGCCGCTCGGGATCAGGCCGACGCATACGTCAGCGCCGTGCTTGCGCATGCGCGCACCGCGTGGCGAGAGGCCGACTGGTGCGCCCTGGATTTGGAGCTCACCGGCCTGGACCCGAGCGAGGACGAGATCATCTCCTTCGGCGCGATCCCGATCCAAGCCGGTCGCGTGCGGCTTCGCGGCGCGGTCTCCGGGCTGGTGCGGCCCGCGCGCGAGATCAGCGAAGCGTCGATTCGCGTGCACGGGATTCGCGCCGCCGACCTCGCTCGAGCGCCTTCGCTCCCCGACATCGTCGGCCCGATCCTCCAGGCAATGACCGGACGCATCCTCGTCGTGCATACGGCCGCCGTCGAGCGAGCGTTCCTGCGGCGTGCGCTGAGAGAGGAGCGGGTACGGCTCCGTGGCCCGATCGTCGACACCGAAATGCTCGGACGCCTCTGGCTGCACGGACGCGACGGCGGGCTGAGGCGGCGTGTGGCGCTCGGCGAGATCGCGACGGCGCTCGGGCTGCCCGCCGATCGGCCGCACGACGCGCTCGGCGACGCGTTGACGACCGCCCAGGTATTCGTCGCTCTGGCCACGCACCTCGACGCGGTGCGCCCCGAGACAGTCGGCAGCCTGGCCCGTGCGGGGCGACGGGTCGACGCGGTCCGCATGTTCCAGGGGGGATAGGTTCTCAGCCGATGAGTGGCGACTGGCGTGTCTGGCGGCCCGCGATCTGGCTCGCGATGCTCGGCGTCGCGGTGATGCTTCTCGTCAACCCGCCGTACATCGGCGTTCTCTTCATCGGAGGCGCGATCGGGGTCGCGATCCGCATTCGCCAGCGAGGCCGACGCGCCACGGCCGCCGCCGGCAAGGACCGCAAGCGGCGCCGTCGACGCTCATGATTCGGGCGGCCCAGGGCTGACCATGACGCCGTCGGGCCGCGTCGTCGTGATCGGGGGTGGCATCACCGGCTGCAGCGTGGCATACCACCTCGCCCGCGCGGGCTGGCGCGATGTTCTCCTGCTCGAGAAGGGGGAGCTCACGAGCGGCTCGACGCACCACGCCGCAGGACTCGTGACCCAGTTCAACCCGTCGGCGACGATGATGGCCTTCCGTCGCTACAGCGTCTCGCTGTACCACGAGCTCGGGGTGTGCAATCCAGTGGGCAGCGTGCGGATCGCGTCGAGCGCCGACAGCTGGGAGGATCTCCGGCGCGCCGTCAGCCGGGTCGCCGCGCTCGGGCTCGACGCCGACCTGATCGGACCCGCCGAGGTGCTCGAGAAGCTCCCTTACGCCTCACCGCGCTCGCTCTACGGCGGGGTGTGGATTGCCGGCGACGGGTACGTCGACCCGCACATCGCGACCTACGCAGTGGCCGACGCGGCACGACAACTCGGGGTGCAGATCCGGATTCGAACCCCTGTGACGGCGATCGAGCTGGGACGCGATCACGGAGTGAAAGCGGTGCTCAGTGGCGACGAGCGGATCGAGGCCGACCAGGTCGTGAACGCCGGCGGTGTGTGGGCTCCACAGCTCGCCGAGATGGTCGGGGAGCGACTGCCGTCGGTACCGATCGAGCATCAGCACGTGCTCATGCAGGCGGTCGCCGGCGACGAGGTCCCGCGCGGGAGCCCGTGCTTCCGCGACACCGACAACCTCGTCTACGGCAAGGATGAGGCGGGCGGAATGCTCATCGGCGGCTACGAGCACGACCCCGCCGTGCGCTGGTCCGATGGGGTTCCGTGGGATCACGGCACAAGCCCGGTGCCGTCGGACATGGATCGCTTCGCCCCGCTCCTGCAGGGCGCGATCGCGCGCTTCCCGTTCCTCGATCGTGCCGGCGTGATCCGGCTACTCTGCCACCCCGACGCGATGACGCCCGACGGGAATCCCCTCGTCGGCCCGCTGCCCGGGATCCCGGGCTTCTGGATCGCGGCCGGGCTGTCGCTGAATGGATTCGGCGGCGCCGGCGGGATCGGGCGCGCGCTTGCGGAGTGGATGACCGGGGGGGAGCCCGAGCTCGACATCACCGCCTATCGCGCCTGGCGGTTCGGTGCGGTGTACGACGATCCTGCGTTCTCGGCTGCCTGCGCGCGTGAGGTCTACCGGTACTACTACCGCCTACGCTACCCGCTCGACTGCGCCGAGCTCGGGCGGGGAAGGAGGGCGTCGCCGCTGCAGGTACGCCTGCAGGAGCTCGGAGCCGTGCTCGGCGCCAAGAACGGCTGGGAACGCGCGGACCATTTCGAGCCTGGGAGACGCTGGCGGCGCAGCGGAGCCGATCAGCGCGCGTTCGGCTGGACGCGCCCACCATGGTTCGATCTGGTGGCACGAGAGCACGGCGCCTTCCGCGAGCGGGTCGGGATCATCGACATGACGTCGTTCGGCAAGCTCGAGGTCTCCGGTTCGGGCGCGCTGGCGCTGCTCGATCGGGTGTGCGACAGCCGTATCGACAGGCCGCTCGGCAGTGTTGTGTACACACAGTTCCTCAACCGTCGCGGCGGGATCGTGGCCGACGTCACCGTCACCCGGCTCGGGGAGTCCCGCTTCCGCGTGGTCACCGGCGCGGCCACCGTCGACGCGGATCGCGGCTGGCTCGAGCTGAACCGCGGCCCGGCAGGCGACGCGGTCGGCCGCACCACAAACGACGCCGTCTCCGCCAAGCCGGACACCGAGGTCGGCGGCGCCGCAGGCCCCGAGGTCGAGATCACGGACATCAGCGACGAGGAAGCGGTGATCGGAATCTGGGGTCCGCAGGCGCGGGAGACGCTCGCCGCCGTCACCGACGATGACGTGTCCAACGACGCGCTGCCCTTCCGCCGGGCGGTGATGGTGGACATCGGTGGGGCGGAGGTCCTCGCCCAGCGCATCACCTACGTCGGCGAGCTCGGATATGAGCTCTACGTCCCGCGTCGCTGGGCGGTCCAGGTGTGGGACCGATTGATGACCGCCGGGAAGCCGCACGGGATCGCGCCCGGGGGATACCGGGCGCTCGAGTCGCTTCGGCTCGAGAAGGGCTACCGGTACTTCGGCACCGACCTGACGGCCTCGGACACTCCGTTCGAGAGCGGACTCGGATTCTGCGTGGCGCTCGCAAAGGGCGAGTTCAACGGCCGGGCGGCCCTCGCCGAGCCAGGGGCGGCGACTCCCGTGCGACGGCTGCGCACGCTGACCGTGGGCGATGAGGACTATCTGACGATCTACGGGGGCGAGGCGGTGCGGCGCGACGGTGTGGTGATCGGGCGCATCCGCAGCTGCGGCTACGGTCATACGGTGCGCCGCAACATCGCGCTGGCCTCCATCCCGGCGGAGCTCGGGGAGGGCGCCGAGCTGACCGTCGACGTGTTCGAGCGCCATGTGTCGGCCGAGGTCGTGCGTGACGTCCTGTACGACCCGGAGGGGGCGCGGATCCGTGCGTGATCACAGCCTCGACACCCGACCGGTCCGGGCGATCGTGCTCGACCCCGAAGGCTTCGTGCGCGCGCTCGCGGGGATCGACGAGGTGGATGGCCGAGAACGTCCGATCGAGCCCTTCGAGGCGGTCGCGATCGAGGACGCCACCGGCGGCGCGAGCGCTGCGCGCGCCGCTGGGATGCGTGTGGCGGCGATTCGCGGCCTCGGCTGCGACCCGGCGAGCGGCCACGTCGAGGTGGTGATCGACCGCCTCGACCCGGCGACGCTGGAGGCGATCATGGACCTGGCAACACGAGGGCGACCGACGTGACGATTGCCGACTCCGCGCTCGAGCACGTGCTCGCTCAGGTTCCCGAGCTCGCCGCTCAAGCTCGGGCCGTGACCCCGATCGCAGGCGGGATGACAAACCGCAACTACCGCGTGCAGACAGACCGCGGCGACTACGTTGTACGGATCAGTGTGTCCGAGCCCGGCCAGCTCGGGATCGATCGTGGCAACGAATACCGCAATTCGGAGCGGGCGTGGCGCGCCGGCGTCGGCGTCGGCGTTGTCGCCCGTGTGCTCGAGCCGGAGGCACTCGTCGTCGAGTACGTGCAGGGGCGGACGCTCACACCTGAGGACTTCGCACACGAGCGGCGCATCTCGGTGCTCGCCGCGCTCCTGCGCAGGCTCCACGGGTGCGAGCCCTTCGAGCTCGACTTCGACATGATGCAGGTGCAGCGCCGCTACTACGAGATCGTGACCGAGCACGGCTACCCCCTGCCCGAGGACTACGGCTCCTACGCCGACCGCGCGCGGCTGATGGGCGAGGTGCTGGCGAGCACGCGCACGCGCACGACGCCGTGCCACAACGATCTCATGCCGGGCAACTTCATCGAGGCCGACGGCCCCGGCTCACGCATCTGGCTCGTCGACTATGAGTACTCGGGTAACAACGATCCGTGCTACGACCTCGGTGACGCGATCAACGAGCTCGAGCTCGACGCCGGCCGGGCCGAGCAGCTCGTGACCGAGTACCACGGAGAACCGAATCCTCGCGAGCTGGCGCGGGCACGGCTGTGGTCGCTGATGTCCAAGTACGGCTGGAGCCTCTGGGGATCGATCCGCATCGGGACCACCGGCGACCCGGAGATCCGCGAGTGGGCGCGGGCCCTGTGGGCGCGCGCCAGGGCCGAATTCGACTCGCCCGAGTTCGGCGAGCTCCTGCAGCGAACCGCGAGCGGAGGCGTCGCATGAGCGGAGGGATCGCATGAGCGGAGGGATCGCATGAGCGGAGGGATCGGCCAGATCATCGCGAAGCTGGAGCCCTTGCTCGGCCCGTGTGCCGGCGCGCCCGCACCGCTCGACGGCGGGATCACGAACCGCAACTTCCGGGCGCGCCTCGGCGGCGCCGACTACGTGGTCCGTCTTCCGGGCAAGGACACAGCGCTGCTCGGGATCGATCGGACAGCCGAGCGGATCGCCAACGAGGCCGCGGCGGCGCTCGCGATCGCGCCGTCGGTCGCCGCGGCCGGCGATGGCTACCTCGTGACGAAGTTCATTGAGTGCCGTCCCGTCGTCGCGACCGAGCTTGCCGAGGACCCGGCTGATGTCGCCCGCGCGCTCCGGGCCTTCCACGACCACGGCCCGCCGTTGCCGACTCGCTTCTGGGTTCCCGAGCTGGTCGACGATTACGCCACGATCGTGCTCGAGCGCGGTGGGTCGCTGCCGGACGGCTACGAGCACGCCCGCCGGACGGCGGGACGGATCGCCGAGGCGCGCCCGCTCGCGGTCCGGGTGCCCTGCCACAACGATCTGCTCACCGCCAATCTCATCCGTGACCGCGACGGCCGGCTACTGCTCGTCGACTGGGAGTACGCCGGAATGGGCGATCCGTTCTTCGATCTCGGCAACCTGTCGGTGAACAACGACTTCGACGAGCGTGCGGACCGCCTCCTCCTGAGTGCCTATCTCGGCTGTCCCGCGGACGCCGGCGCCGTCGCCTCGCTGCACCTGATGCGCGCGATGTCGGACGTCCGCGAGGCGCTGTGGGGCGTCGTCCAGGGGTCGATCTCCGAGCTCGATTTCGACTTCGGCGCATACGCCGAGAAGCACTTCGCGCGCCTGCATGCGACGACATCCGACCCCCGCTTCGAGGAGTCTCTGCGTGCCGCATCCCCGTGAGGTGCCCGACCGTGCCCGCGTCGTCATCATCGGCGGCGGAGTCGGCGGGGCTTCGATCGCCCATCATCTCGCCAAGCTCGGTGAGCGCGATGTCGTGCTCCTCGATCGCGATCAGCTCACGAGCGGCTCGACCTTCCACTCGGCGGGGCTCGTCGGGCAGCTGCGCGCCGGCGTGACGTTGACGCGGATGATGATGGACTCGGT
>PMOY01000173.1 GCA_003165655.1 Solirubrobacterales bacterium | reverse complement strand
ATCATCCACCTTGCCGCGCGGGCGTCCCCGATCATGCGCCCGGCCGCGCGGGCGCGCGGTCATCCGCACAGCTCACGCGTGAGCTCGACGTCTCGGTGCATCTGCTCGATGAGTGCGTCGACGGAGTCGAACCGCCGCTCGCCGCGCAGGCGCTGCAGGAACTCGACCCGCATCACCTTCCCGTACAGGTCGACGTCGATGTCGATCAGGTAGGCCTCGACCAGCACCGCACGCCCCGTGCCGAATGTCGGGCGGACGCCGACGTTGACTGCCGCACAGACTCCGTCGGCGCGTGCCGCGTAGACGCCGTGGCCAGGGCAGACGAGCGCCTGATCGGGCACGAGATTGGCGGTCGGAAATCCGAGCTCTCGACCGCGCCGATCTCCGGACACAACCTCGCCGCGGAGCTGAAACGGGGCTCCCAGGAACTTCGCCGCGAGCTCGACCTCGCCGGCCAGAACGAGACCGCGAATGTGGCTCGAGGACACGATCTCGCCGGCGACCTCGACCAGTGGGACGATCCGCGTCTGAAAGCGCGAGTCCGCCGCGAGCAGGGCCGGGTCGCCCGAGGCGAGATGCCCGAAGCGGAAGTTCTCCCCGACCGAGACACGCTCGGCTCCCAGGCGCTCGATCAGGATGCGGTCGATGAACTCCGCCGGCGTCTGCTCGGCGAAGCCCTGGTCAAACGGGATCACGACCAGCTCGTCGACACCCATCTCGGCGAGCAGCTCGGTTTTCATGTCCAAGCTTGTGAGCAGCTTCGGCGCCGCCTCGGGCCGGATCACCTTGAGCGGGTGCGGCTCGAAGGTGAGCACCGTATCGCTACCCCGGATCACCTCGCGATGGCCGAGGTGGACCCCGTCGAACTCGCCTACGGCGACCGCGCGCGGCCGCGGCTCCGTCTCATCGAGCATCGTCGTCCGCATCGACTCGGAACAGTATTCAGGACGCGGACCGGGCGAGCGGCCGCAGCTCAGGCACCGCTCGCGCGCAGGCCGACGATCGGCTTCAGGTTGCCCGGGTCGGCGGTCGGCTCGGCGAGCGCGATCAAACCGTCGGCGTCGGTCAGCCGCACGACCCCAGCGGCCTCGCCCGGGACTGCCACACCGTGGCCGGCGCTACGTGCGTGGTCGGGGCCAAGCCGACGCTCGGGAAGGAACGAGAGCGCTTCGTTGAGTCCCAGTAGGCGCTCCGGGTCGGCGTCGGCGACCTCGAACTGCCCGATCCGCGTGCGCCTGAGCGCCTCGCAGTATGCGTCGCCGAGATCGGCGATCAAGCTCCGGACGTAGGTTCCCGACGAGCACTCGATCACGAACCCGCGCCGATCGTCTGAGCGCCACGTCTCCTCGAAGCGGTGGACCTCGATGTCGCGCTCGGGGAGCTCGACCGCCTCCCCCGCTCGGGCCAGCGCGTATGCACGGCGACCCGCGACCTTAATTGCCGAGTAGGCCGGCGGCCGCTGGCTGACGCGACCGGTCGGGAGCTCCAGGTCACCCACAGGCACGGCGCCGGTCTGCACGATCACACCCTCAGGATCACCTGTGGTCGAGACGGCGCCGAACCGCGCCACCACCTCGTAGCGCTTGGGAAGCGCCATCACGAACCGCTGCGTGCGCGTACCGCGGCCGACGAGCACGATCAGCAGCCCGGTCGCGAACGGGTCGAGCGTCCCCGCGTGTCCAACCTTCACACCGCGTCCGACCCGACGCCGCACGTCGGCGACCACGTCATGAGATGTGATCCCGGCTGGTTTGTCGCACAGCAGGATCCCGTCCACTAGTAGTGACTCATCCGGGAATCGACGCGATCAGGATCCGGGAATCGACGCGATCAGGATCCGGGAATCGTCGCGGTGAGGATCTCCAGGATCGGGAACGACAGCACGAGGCCGGTCCACTACAGCTGCGCCGCGATCTCTATGCGCAGGAAGCTCACGAGCTCCTCCCATGTCAGCGCGGTCGAGAAGCCGGCCGCGCCGCGGTGGCCCCCTCCCCCCTGCGCGCGGGCGATCCGCGAGACGTCGACGCGGTCGTCGCTCGAACGCAGCGAGACCTTGCGCGGACGCTCGTCGTCGGAGGAGCCGAGCCGGTCGCGTACGAGCGCGGCCACGGCCGTACCTTCGACCGCCCGCAGATGGTCGATGACGCCCTCCGAATAGCTCTCCTCGGCGCCGGACTCCGCGAAGTCCCTGGCCGTCAGGCGCGTCAGGGTGAGGCGCCCGTCGTCGTAGCGCTCGACGCTCGCGAGACCGCGCGCCAGCAGGGCGAGCTTCCCGTAGGGCACCCCCTCGTACACCCGGCGGTAGATCTCGTGGACGTCGACCCCGGCCTCGATCAGCTCGGCCGCCATCAGATGCGCTCGCGTGCCGGTGTTCTCATACATGAACCTGCCCGTGTCGGTGACGAGGCCGACGTAGAGCGCCTCGGCGATCGTGATCGTGGGGTTGACGCCGAGTGCGTGCATCAGGTCCCAGACGATCTCGGCGGTGCACGACGCCTCGGGAACGACGTGATTGACCGTGCCGAAGCGGGTGTTGTCGTGGTGATGGTCGATGTTGAGAATCTTGGCCCCCGGGTGCTTCAGCGCCTCCCCTGGACCGCGGTCGAGGTTGCCGCAGTCGAGGAACATGCTCGTGCGCTCGTCGAGGTCGTCGGGCGGCGCCGTCACGAGCCCAGGGAGCGGGAAGAAACGGTATTCGTGCGGGAGCGGGAACTCGGCCGCATCGATGAACATGAGAGCGTCCTTGCCGAGCGCGGTCAGGATCTCCTGCATCGCGATCAGCGAGCCCAGGGCGTCACCGTCGGGGTTTTCGTGCGTGACGACGACGAACATGTCCCCGCGCCGGATCTCGTCGAGCACCTGGTTACGGCTCGAGCGCTTGCCGTTCTCAGGCATCGGGGCCCTCGTTGTCGAGCAACTCGCTGATCCGCATGCCCCGATCGACCGACTCGTCGTAGGCGAACGTCAGCGTCGGCGTGTGCTTGAGCGCGAGCTCGCGGGCGAGGTGGCGCTGGAGGAAGCCTTGGGCCGAGCGCAGGCCCGCGAGGCTCTCGGCGCGGGCCCTCGCGTCTCCGAGCACACTGATGTACACGCTGGAGTGGCGAAGATCTTGGCTGGTCTTGACGGCGGTCACGGTGACGAATCCGACACGCGGATCCTTGAGCTGTGTCGCGATCGCGTCACTGAGGACCGCGCGTACGGTCCCGTCGACGCGCCGCATCCGGGCGCTGCTCATCCTATCCGTCGCGATTGGTGCTTGATGGAACGTGTGGGTTTTTGTGTCACTCGCGCAGGTCCTCCAAGGACACCACGATCCGCTCGACGCAAACGCCGTCGGGAAAGCGCGCATGCAGCCACCGCTCGACATTGTCGACGGCAGAGGAGAGCTTCGGCAGCGAGCCGCCGGTGAGCGCCGCGGTCAGTGTCGCTCGCTGCCACAGATCCTGGTGATCGGTCTCCGAGACCGCCACCGCGAACCGGGTGTTCAGCTGCGCCTTGACCGAGGAGAGATCCTTGCGCTTGCTCTTTAGGCTCCCGGCCTCGGGAAAGCGCAACTCGATTACGAGGACTGCGACGAAGCCGCTCGGTGCCACAGCGCTATCCCAGCTCGCGCTCCACCTGACGGGTCGCGTAGACCTCGAGCACGTCTCCGTCCTTGATGTCGGCGAAGTCGCGGAGCACGATCCCGCAATCGAACCCCGCCGCGACCTCGCGGACATCCTCGTTGAAGCGCCGCAGGCTGGCGACGATACCGTCATAGACGACCATGCCGTCGCGAACGAGGCGGACCTTGGCGCCACGGGTGATCTTGCCCTCGAGCACGTGTGAGCCGGCGATCGTGCCGACGCGGGAGGCCTTGAAGGTCTGGCGGACCTCGGCGCTTCCGAGCGATTCCTCGACCTCCTCGGGCTCGAGCATGCCCTGCATCGCGAGTCGCAGCTCGTCGATCGCCCGATAGATCACCGCGTAGTGGCGGATCTCGACGCCCTCACGATCGGCAACGGCCCGCGCGTCCCCGACGGGCCGGACGTTGAAGGCGAGGATCACGGCGTCGGAGGCGGCGGCGAGCATCACGTCGGACTCGGTCACCGCGCCGACGGCGCGACGGATCACGTTGACCGAGACCTCGTCCTGAGGAAGCTTCGCGATCTCGTCCTCGATTGCCTCGAGCGATCCGGCGACGTCGGCCTTGAGCACGAGGTTCAGCTCTTGCAGGCCACGCTTGAAGATGTCCTCGAGTGAGATCTTCTTGCCCGCGCGACGCGCGAGCGCCTCCGTCTTCAGGCGCGTCGCCCGGTCTCCGGCGAGCGACCTGGCGCGGCGCTCGTTATCGACGACGCGCACGATCTCGCCGGCCTCGGGTACGCCGTCGAAACCGAGCACCTCGACCGGCTCGCC
>PMOY01000301.1 GCA_003165655.1 Solirubrobacterales bacterium | reverse complement strand
GATCATCGACCCGATCGACGGCACGAAGAGCTACGTCCGAGGGATCCCGGTGTGGGCGACGCTGCTGGGCCTCGAGGTCGCGGGCCGGATGGAGGTGGGCGTCGTATCGGCGCCCGCGTTGCACCATCGATGGTGGGCGAGGCGCGGCCAGGGGGCATTCGTGGACGACGGGCGCGCCGCGCGACGCATGCGCGTCTCCGGCGTCGACCGCCTGGCCGACGCGCAGCTGTGCTTCGCCGGCTTCGAGGACTGGGAAGAGATCGGACGCCTCGATGACCTGCTCGAGCTCGGCCGCCAGTGCTGGAGAACCCGCGGGCTCGGGGATGTCTGGTCCTACATGCTCGTCGCCGAGGGCGCCGTCGATATCGGCCTCGACGCCGAGGTCAACCTGTGGGACCTCGCCGCCCCGATGGTCATCGTCGAGGAGGCGGGCGGGGTGTTCACTGATCTTGGCGGCGCGCGGCGTGCCGACGGCGGCGACGCGATCGCGACCAACGGGCTCGTGCACGACGCCGCGCTCGCGATTATCGGTCGCTAGCCATGGAGCGGCTGTTCGGCGAGGAGCCTCCACCCGAGCCCGGAGAGCGCAGCCCCGAGCCAGCCTACGCACCGCTGGCCACGCGACTGCGCCCGCGGACGCTCGAGGAGCTCGTCGGCCAGGATCACCTGCTCCACGCGGGATCGGCGCTGCGCACGGCGATCGAGGCGGGGCGACCGCACTCGATGGTGCTCCACGGCCCTCCGGGCAGCGGCAAGACAACGCTGGCGCGAATCGTCGCCGAGCACGCGAACGCTGTGTTCGAGCAAGAGAGCGCGGTCGCCGCGGGAAGAGCCGAGGTTCGGGCGGTGATCGAGCGCGCACGGCACCGGCGGGCCACCTCGGGCACGGCGACGGTCTTCTTCCTCGACGAGATCCACCGCTTCAACAAGGCCCAGCAGGACGCGCTCCTGCCCGCGGTCGAGGACGGACTGCTCACGCTGATCGGGGCGACGACGGAGAACCCGTACTTCGAGGTCAACTCGGCGCTGATCTCCCGCGCCCAGGTGTACGAGCTCGAGCCGCTGGGCGCGGCCGATGTTCGCGTCCTTCTCGACCGCGCGCTGGCCCTCGGGGAGTGCGGATCCGCCGAGGTCTCCGAGGAGGCGCTCGAGTTCCTTGCGTCGCGGTCGGGCGGCGATGCGCGGACGGCGCTGAACGGGCTCGAGCTCGCGTGCCGGTCCGCGGGGGGCGAGCCGGTGACCATTGCCCACGCCGAGGACGCGCTCCAGCGCCGCGCCCTCCTCTACGACCGGCAGGCCGATCAGCACTACGACACGATCTCGGCCTGGATCAAGGCCACGCGGGGCTCTGATCCCGACGCGTCGCTCTACTACCTGGCGGTGATGCTCGAGGGCGGGGAGGACCCCCGCTTCATCGCCCGCCGGATGATCGTGCTCGCCTCCGAGGACATCGGTAACGCGGACCCGGCGGCGCTCCCGCTCGCGACCGCGGCCGCCCAGGCGGTCGAGCACGTGGGACTCCCCGAGTGCCAGTTCGCCCTCGCGCAGGCGGCGATCTACCTATCGCTGGCGCCAAAATCCGATGCCGCCAAGCGCTCGCTGTCCGCGGCGCGAGGGCACATCCGCGAGCACGGCGCCGCGACCCCGCCGGCCTACCTGCGCTCGAGCGTCCGCAGCGACGGCGGATACGACAGTCCGCACTCGCGTCCCGGTCACATCTCGCCACAGGAGCTGCTCCCCGACACCGTCGTCGGGGCGCGCTTCTACGACCCCGACGACGCCGAGGCGGAGCTCGCCGAGCGACTCGAGGAGATCCGTCGCGCTCGCGGAAGATGACGAGGCCGCGAGGAAGGGCGTGCCGCCAGATCGCTGAGGTGTTATGTCCTCGCCCTTCGACGAAGGCTTCCACGCTTCGTTCCGGCGCTGTGCCACTGTCAGGCTCAGCGCGCGCCGGCGCCGAGCGCGGAGGTGACGCGGCCCTACACGTAGTGATCGGCGGCCGCGTGACGCTGCCGTCGGGCTGTCTCGCTCGGCGGGCTGTCGTGGCACCGTGAGCGTGCAGGCGATCGCCTCGCACTCGACGATCGGCCGCACGCACACGCAGATCGGGCACTCCTGCACCTACCGGGTCAGCCTCAGGCTGACCGAACGCCACCTGGCCTCCGACGGACGGGGCCGGATCTCCGTCGTGTTCGCGGGCAGCGCGTGGCTGCCTCGCCGCCCGGCGGCGCCGCTCGTCGTCGGCTTCGGCTGACCGTTGCGTTCTGGCAGCATCTGGACGCTTGGTTCGCCAAACGCCCCCGGACCGCTGCACTAGGCTTAAGCCATGCCCCCCCAAGCGTACGCCGGCAAGGAGTGCGTCTGCCAGCACCGCAAGCGCATCTGCGATCAGTCCTGCGTGCAGGGCATGCTCGAGACTCCCTTCTACATCGCATGCCTGCGCCTCACCGGCCGGCGCTGCCTTGTCGTCGGCGGGGGCAATATCGGGCTCGAGAAGGTCGAGGGCCTGCTCGCATGCGACGCGACCGTGACGCTCGTCGCGCCCGACGCCCACCTCGAGCTGATCCAGCTCGCGCTCGAGGGATCGATCCGCTGGGAGCGACGGCCCTACGAACCCTCGGACCTCGACGGCTGCCTGATCGCGATCGCGGCCACGAACGTCTCAGAAGTGAACATCCGCGTGTTCGAGGACGCAGAAGAGCGAGCAATGCTTGTCAACGTCGTCGACGTCCCGCCGCTGTGCAACTTCATCCTGCCCGCGATCGTCCGCAACGGCCCCCTCGCGATCGCGATCTCGACCGCCGGCGCGTCCCCGGCGCTCGCGAAGCGGATGAAACGGGAGATCGCCGACGCATTCGGCGAGCCGTACGCACAGCTCGCGGTCCTGCTCAACCAAGCGCGCGGCTGGGCGAAGGCCACGCTCGCGACCTACCAGGACCGCAAGGAGTTCTTCGAATCGATCGTGAACGGCGAACCGGACCCGATCGAGCTCCTGCGCGCCGGCGACGTCCACGCCGTTGTGGACCTGATCCTCGCCGCGCAGCGAACGTTCGCTCCCGCGTGACGGACGAACCGGCACGGCTGACGCACCTCGACGGTCGCGGCCGCGCACGCATGGTCGACGTCGGGGACAAGCCCTCGAGCGAGCGCCGCGCAGTGGCCCGGGCGCGCGTTCGCATCGCACCCGACACGGCGCTGGCTGTGCTCGCCGGCGACGCCCCCAAGGGCGATGTGCTCGGCGTCGCGAGGATTGCCGGCATCCAGGCGGCGAAGCGCACCGCCGACCTGATCCCGCTCTGTCACCCCCTCGCGCTGTCGTTCGTCGGCGTCGAGGGCGAGGTCGACGCAGCCGCGGGAACGATCACGCTCACCGCCGAAGCGCTCACCACCGCGCCGACCGGTGTGGAGATGGAGGCCATGACCGCGGCCGCGGTCGCGGCGCTCACCGTCTACGACATGATCAAGGGGATCGATCGCAACGCCGAGATCACGGAAGTCACGCTGCTCGAGAAGTCGGGCGGCCGCTCGGGCGTCTGGCGACGGGGTGACGATCCGTACCGTCCCTGACCGACCTCGGCGCTCGGGGCTCTGGCGACCGGGGTGACGATCTCGCGGGACGGACCTGGTCGATCTCGCGGGACGGACCTGGTCGAGCCCGCCGGACGGACCTGGTCGATCTCGCCGGACGGACCTGGTCGAGCCCGCCGGACGGACCTGGTCGATCTCGCCGGACGGACCTGGTCGAGCCCGCCGGACGGACCTGGTCGAGATACGCGACTGTGGGTAGCGTTTCTCGACCAGGTCCGCTTCGCCAGTCTCCGGCCTCTGGCTGAGAGCTTGGCATTCGGGCCCGGCGGCGCCACCCGCGACGTCTGCCCGCGTCCACGAACCATATGCTGCCGCGCAATGAAGACAGCGATCCTCACGATCTCGACCTCGGTCGCGGCCGGACGCAACGAGGACACGTCTGGCGCTCTCCTCGCTGAGCTGGCGGGAGCCGCAGGCGCCGAGATCGTCGCGCGGGAGGTTGTGTCCGATGATCGTGCGGCGATCGAGGCCGCGCTCAGGCGCTATGTGCAATCAGGCGCTGCGCTCGTGTTCAGCACCGGCGGAACCGGACTCACGCCCGACGACGTCACACCCGAGGCGACGCGGGCGGTGATCGAACGCGACGCGCCCGGGTTCGCGGAGGCGATGCGCGCAGAGTCGACCCGCCACACTCCGATGGGCATGCTCAGCCGCGGCGTGGCGGGGACCGCCGGGGGAACGCTGATCATCAACTTCCCCGGCAACCCGAAGGCGATCCGCGAGCTCTTCCCGGTGATCGCCCCAACGCTCCAGCACGCCGTCGCCACACTGCACCGCGAGCCCGGCGGCGCGCGCGGAGCGGATGGTGGACACGCCGGCCATTGAGCTGCGTGGCGTAGCTCGCTTCTTCGGCGAGCGGATTGCGCTCAGGAACATCTCGGTGATCGTCCCCGCCGGCGCCACCCTTGCCGTGCTCGGTCGCAACGGCGCCGGCAAGTCAACCCTGCTGCGGGTGCTGGCGACGCTGCTGCGTCAGCACGCCGGCGAGGTGTCGCTGCTCGGCGAGCCGCTCCCGCAACGAGCGTTCGCGGTGCGCGGACGGCTGGGGCTACTGGCGCACGAGCCACTCCTGTACCGAGACCTGAGCGGCCGCGAGAATCTCCGCTATCACGCCCGCCTGCACGGTGTCTCGGCCGAGCGCGTCGAAGACCTGCTGCGCGAGGTGGGAATGGAGCGTCGCGGCGACGAGCCCGTGCGGCTGCTCTCGCGCGGGATGGTCCAGCGGGTCGCGGTGTGTCGCGCCGTTCTCCACGACCCGGAGATCCTGCTCCTCGACGAGGCGCGCGCCAATCTCGACCCGGGTGCGAGCGAGCTCGTCGAGCCGCTTCTCGGACGAGCCTCGGGCCGCACCCGGGTGATCACCAGCCACGACCCGCAGGCCGCGCTGGCCGAGGCCGACTTCGCGCTGGGCCTGCGCGACGGTCGTCCCACATTCTCGCTCCCCGCGGACCAGGTCACGCCCGAGCACGTCCGGGAGCTGTACGCGTGAAGACGGCGCTCGCGATCCTGCGCAAGGACCTCCTGCTCGAGCTCCGCACGCTCGAGACGCTCCCCGCGATGGCGCTGTTCTCGATCACCACGTTTGTGATCTTCCATTTCGGCCTGAACCGACCGACGGTGGAGGGTCAGACCGCGGCGGGCGTGCTCACCGTGACGCTCCTCTTCGCCGGCATCCTCGGCGTCAACCGGCTGTTCGTGGCCGAGCGCGAGCAGGGCGGCTTCGACGCGTTCCTGCTTGCCCCCGTCGACCGTTCGGCGATGCTCCTGGCCAAGGCCACCGCGCTGTTCCTGTTCCTCGCCGTGCTCGAGGTCATCGCCGTGCCGGCGTTCGGGTTGCTGTTGCTCGGGCCCTCGCTTGGCCCACCGCTGCCGTCCCTGATCGCCGTGCTCGCGCTGGCCGACCTCGGGATCGCGGTGATCGGCACCCTCGTGTCCGCGCTCGCGGTCCAAACTCGGGCGCGCGACGTGATCGGACCGGTCATCGGGCTGCCGCTCCTGATCCCGGCGCTGATCGCCACCGCCCGGGCGATCGGACCCCTCCTGGGGTCGGGCGGTCCCGCTCCGCTGCCAGGGAAGTGGCTCCTGATCCTGGCACTTTATGATGTTGTCTTCGCTTTGGTCGCCTACGCGGTGTTCGATTTTCTCTTGGAGGACTGATCGTGCCCACCTACGGGAAGGGCCTTCGGGGCCTCTCCATCCTCACCCTGACGACGATCGTCGTTGCGTTGACGCTCGTGTTCTTCTGGGTTCCGCAGGACGCCAGCCAAGGCTTCATCCAGAAGATCTTCTATATCCACGTGCCGCTCGCGATCGTGTCGCTGTGCGGATTCGTGTTCGGGGGAATCCTCGCCGTGATGCACCTGCGCACGGGCGATCGCCGCTACGACATGCGCTCCTACGTGGCGATCCACATGTCGCTGATCTTTGGCGTCGGCGGGCTGATCACGGGTTCAATCTGGGCCAAGGCGTCGTGGGGACACTGGTGGGTGTGGAACGAGCCTACGCTCGTCTCCTTTCTCATCGTGCTGCTCATGTACGCCACCTACACACCGTTTCGCTTCTCGATCGAGGACCCCGAGCGCCAGGGCCGCTACGCAAGCGTGTTCGCGATCGTGGCCGGCGCCTTCGTCCCGCTGAACTTCCTCGCCGTGCGACTCGCGCAGCAGTACGTGCATCCGCGTGTGCTGACGCTGACGGGCGGCAACCTCCCCGGCCCGATGCGACTCACCTTCACCGTCTCGCTCATCGGAGTGGCGCTCCTGTTCGTGACCCTGTGGAAGTACGAGATGGCGGCCAAGAACGCGCGGATCCAGATGCGGACGCTGCGTCGGCGGCTACTGGGAGACGACGACCTCCGTCCGCCGCAGCGCAGCGCGGCGCCCACGCTATGACTGTTCTCGGAGTCGCCCCCGCCCTGCCGCTCCACTCCGCAGGCAAGTACGTCGCCGGCGCTTACGTCGTCTTCGTCCTGCTGATCCTGGTCTACGTCACGATCATGGCGATCAGGCTCGGCCGGATGGAGCGCCAGCTCGTCGAGCTCAACCGCGACCTCGCGCGGCGAGACGAGGCCCCAGAAACCAGCGGAGCCTCCGAAACCCGCGGCGCCGAGACCCGTAACCGCCCGGACACCCGTAACCGCCCGGACGCCCGTAACCCCGCGGACGCCCGTAACCCCCCGGACGCCCGTAACGCCCCGGACGCCCCGGACGGCGGGCGCGAGCCGGCGCGCATGGGCGGGGCGGGACGGCCCGCCGGGGACTCCTCACTGTGAGCGAGCTCCTGTGCATCGGCGTGTCGCACAAAACCGCGCCCGTCGAGGTCCGCGAGCGGCTCGCGCTGAGCGAGGGCCGCGCCGCCGAGTTTCTCCGCGACCTGCGGGGCGGCACCGAGATCTACGAGGCGGTCGGCATCTCGACGTGCAATCGGATGGAGCTCTACCTGGTCGTCGGCGATCCGGTGGAGGCCGAGAGCGCCGCGCTGACGATGCTCGCCGCCCAGTCGGGAATCCGCCCGACGGAGCTGGCGCCCGCGATCTTCACGCACCGCAACTGCGACGCCGCTCGGCACCTGTACCGCGTCGCCGCGGGGCTCGACTCGATGATCGTCGGCGAGGCCGAGGTGCAGGGGCAGGTCAAGCGCGCCTACGACGGCGCCCTCGCCGCCGACACGACCGGCCCGCTGACCAACAGGATGTTCAGAGCCGCGCTCGCGACCGGCAAGCGGGTCCGGTCCGAGACCGCGATCGGCACGGGCGCGCTCAGCCTGCCCGCGGTCGCGGTGGCGCTTGCGCGCGAACTGCTCGGAGAGCTCACGGACCGCGAGGTCGTGATCCTCGGCACGGGCGAGACCAGCGAGTTGACCGCCCGCGCGCTCGCCGACAGCGGCGTGCGAACCGTGTTCGCGGCCAACCGACGGCGAGGCCGGGCGCTCAGCCTCGCCGAGCGCTTTGGCGGCGAGACCGTCAGTTTCGACGAGCTCCCCCGTGAGCTCCGGCGGGCGGACATCGTCGTCGCCGCCACCGCCTCGCCTCACCTGCTGCTCGAGGCCGAGGAGATCGCCGCAGTGATGCGCGCGCGGGCAGGCCGGTCGCTGCTGATGATCGACCTCGCCGTCCCGCGCGACATCGACGCCGCATGCGCGTCGCTCGATGGCGTTCGCCTCTACGACATCGACCACCTCGAAGGCGTGATCGACCGCAACCGCTCGGTTCGTCGCGCGGAGGCCCGCGGGGCGGAGGGGATCGTCGAGGAGGAGATCCAGCACTTCGCGGTCTGGCTCGGGTCGCTCGAGGTGCTGCCGACGCTGGCGGCGCTGCGCGAGCGTGGCCGCGTGATCGCCGAGCAGGTTGTCGCCGAGAACGCAGGTAAGTGGCAGTCGGCGTCCGAGCGGGATCTCGAGCGGGTGGACACCCTCGCCCGCGCCGTCGTCAGCCGCCTACTCCACGAGCCGACGCTGCGCATGAAGGAGCTGCGCGGGGACCGCGTCCATGCGCGCATGCAGCTCGTCCGGGAGCTGTTCGGGCTCGACACGCCGGATGAAGGTGGCGCGGCGCCGAGCCGCGACGACGTCGCCGAGGTGCGCGAGCTCGGTCAGCGCCGGCGGCACCCGGGCGCCTGACCCGATGATCAGGGTCGGAACGCGCGGGAGCAGTCTCGCGCTTGCCCAAGCGCGCTGGGTCGCCGACAGGCTCGCCGGCGATGTTGAGATCGTGCCGGTGACGGTGGCGGGCGATCGCGGCGCCGCCGCGTCGGACAAGTCGCGCTGGGTCACCGAGCTCGAGCGGGCGTTGCTCGATCGCCAGATCGACATCGCCGTGCACTCGGCCAAGGACGTGCCGTCAGAGCTGCCCGCCGGCCTCGAGCTCGCCGCGATCCCCGAGCGCGCCGACGCGCGCGACGCGATCTGCGGCGCGAGATCGCTGGAGTCGCTGGCGGGCGGCGCACGAGTGGGGACGAGCAGCCTCCGCCGGACGGCACAGATCCGGGCGGCGCGCGACGATCTCGACGTCGTGCCGATGCGCGGCAACGTCGACACCCGGCTGCGCAAGCTCCTGGAGGGTGAGTGCGATGCGCTGGTGCTCGCGCTCGCGGGGCTGCAACGGCTCGGCCGCGAAGACGACGCGACCGGCACGCTCGACGAGCTCGTGCCCGCGGCCGGCCAGGGGGCGCTCGCGCTCGAGGCCCGCGCCGGAGAGGCGCTGGCGGTGGCTTCGCTGCGCGATCCGCTCGCGTCCGCCTGCGTCGCCGTCGAGCGTGAGCTCGTGCGAGCGCTCGGCGCCTCGTGCAACACCCCGGTCGGGGCGCACGCGCGCGCGCTCGACGCCGGCGAGCTCGAGCTCACGGTGTGGATCGGCCTCCCTGACGGATCGGCATGGATGAGCGACCGGCTGAACGGCGACGCGCACTCCGGTCTCGGTCTCGTGGTCGCGGGCCGGCTACTCGCGGCCGGCGCGCGCGAGCTGCTGCGCGAAGCGGAGGCGCAGGTGGCGTGAGGAGGCCGGGACGCGTGTATCTCGTCGGAGCCGGTCCCGGCGATCCGGGTTTGCTGACGGCGCGGGCACTCGAGCTGATCGCGACCGCCGACGTTGTGCTCTACGACCGGCTGATCCCGGCCTCGGCGCTCACCGGCGCGCGTGCCGACGCCGAGCTCATCTACGTCGGTAAGGAGGGCGGCGGGCCGTCGATGCCGCAGGGTCAGATCGACCAGGCGCTGCTCGATCACGCCCGCGCCGGTAGGACGGTCGTTCGCTTGAAGGGCGGTGATCCGTTCGTGTTCGGGCGCGGCGGCGAGGAGGCGGAAGCGCTTCGTGGCGCCGGGATCGCCGTCGAGATCGTCCCGGGCGTCACCGCCGGAGTGGCCGCGCCCGCCTACGCCGGCATTCCGGTCACGCACCGTGAGGCGGCCAGCGCCGTCGCCTTCATCACCGGTCACGAGGATCCGGCCAAGCCCGAGTCGTCGCTCGACTGGTCGGCGCTCGCGAGCTTCCCGGGGACGCTTGTGGTCTACATGGGGGTACGCCAGCTCGGAGCGATCGCGGAGCGGCTGCTGGCGAGCGGGCGGGCGAGCGATGAGCCGGCGGCGGTGATCGAGCGCGGAACGCTCAGCGATCAGCGTGTCGTGACGGGAACGCTCGAGACGATCGCTGCGCGGGCCGCCGCGGAGGCGGTGCGCGCCCCCGCGATCGCCGTGCTCGGGTCTGTCGTCGCGTTGCGCGAGCGGCTGCAGTGGTTCGAGCGCCTCCCGCTCGCCGGGCTCACGGTGGCGGTGACGCGGGCCCGGGCCCAGGCCAGCGCGCTCGCCGAGGCGCTGCGGTCGCTCGGCGCCGCCGTGGTCGAGGCCCCAGCGATCCGGATCGTCCCGATCGACGGGCCCGCCCCCGAGCTCGAGCGTTACGACCTCGTGTGCCTGACGAGTCCGAACGGGGTGCGGCTGCTCTTCGAGCGGCTCGCGAGCGCGGGCCGCGACGCCCGCGCGCTGGCGGGGAGACGGGTGGCGGCGATCGGGCCCGGCACCGCGGCCGCGCTGCGCGGCCACGGCGTGATCGCGGACATCGTCCCCGAGCGGTTCGTCGCCGAGGGGCTCGTCGAGGCGCTCCTCGACGTGCCCGTCGCACACGCCCTGATCGCGCGCGCCACCGAGGCACGCGACGTCCTCCCCGAGGCGCTGCGGGCCCGCGGGGCGTCGGTCGACGTGCTCGCGCTGTACGAGACCGTCGCCGAGCCGCTGAGCGAGAGCGAGCGGGCCGCCGCGCGCGCGGCGAACTACGTCACGTTCACATCCTCCTCGACGGTCCGCTTCTTCTTCGATGCGGTCGGGCCCGCGCCGCTCGAGGGTGCACGTCTCGTGTCGATCGGCCCCGTGACCAGCGGGGCGCTGCGCGAGCGTGGACTGGAGCCGGACGTAGAGGCGAGCCGCCACGACATCGACGGCCTGCTCGAGGCGCTGGTCGCGGACGCGGCGACGAGCCGCAGCTGAAGCGATCGCCGGCCCGTGAGCGCGCCAGTGATCACGTTTCTCTCCGACTACGGACATGAGGACGACTTCGTCGGCGTCTGTCATGGAGTGATTGCGTCGATCTGCCCGGAGGCCAGGGTGATCGACATCACCCACGGGCTTCCGCGCCACGACGTGCTCGCGGGCGCGATCGTGCTGCGCAACGCGTTGCCCTACATGCCGGCGGGCGTGCACCTGGCGGTTGTCGACCCCGACGTCGGCGCCGTGCGCCGCGCCGTCGCGCTCCGCCTGGCCGACGGCCGGATCCTTGTCGGACCTGACAACGGACTGCTGTCGCTCGCCGCGGCGGCCCGCGACGGCATCGTCGAGGCGACGGACATCGGCCGCTCACCGTTCCGGCTCGCACCGATCTCGGCGACCTTCCACGGGCGTGACATCTTCGCTCCGGTGGCGGCTCGAATCGCCGCCGGCGCGTCGCTCGCCGACGCCGGCGCGCCGCTTGACCCGGCTGAGCTCGTCGTCGTCACCCTGCCGCGTCCAGCTCGCGACGACGACGCGCTCGTCGCTCACGCCGTCTACATCGATCACTTCGGGAACGTGCAGCTCGACGTCCGCCATGAGGATCTCGCCGACTCCGGACTACGGCTGGGCCACCGCGTCGCAGTGCAGTTGGGGTCCGACGCCGTCCACGCCCAGTTCGCGCGTACGTTCGCCGACGTCGGCACCGGAGAGTTACTCGTCTACGAGGACGCGTACCGGGCGCTCGCGGTGGCGGTGCGCGGCGGCGACGCCGCCGAGCGGCTCGGGCTCTCGCCCGGCGACGAGCTGCGGATCAGGCCGGCGTGAGCGAGGGCCCGCCCAGCCCGACCTGGCCCGACGTAAGCGGGCCTCTCGGCCGACCACGCCTGCACCTGCGGCGCACCACGTCGACGAACGACGAGGCCCGCGCGCTCGCCGACGGCGGCGCGCCGCACGGCACGCTCGTGACCGCCGCCGAACAGACCGCGGGCCGGGGGCGGCAGGGACGCGTTTGGTCGGCGCCGTCGGGCCGTTCGCTGCTGTGCTCGATCGTGATCCGCGATCCACCACCTCTGCTCCCGCTCGCCGCAGGGGTTGCGGTCGCCGAGACCGTCGACGTGCTGATCAACGAAACCCCAGACGCGACGGTCGGCGAAACCGCAGGCGCTGCGGTCGCCGAAACCGTCGACGCACCGGTCGGCGAAACCCCGGGCTCTGTTGTCGCCGTCAGCGGGGCAGTCACGCAGCCGGCGTCAATCAAGTGGCCGAACGACATCCTCCTGGACGGCCGAAAGGTCGCGGGCATCCTCGTCGAAGGGCGGCCGCAGGAGTCGTGGGCGGTCGTCGGGATCGGACTGAACGTCGCCGTCGCGGAGACCCACTTCCCTCCCGAGATCGTGGCGCGAGCCGCCACGCTCGGGCTAGAGCCCGATCGGATCGAGCCCGCCCTGAAGACGGTGCTCGAGCGACTCGAGCACTGGCTCGTCTCCGACGCCGAGAGTCTGCTCACCGAGCTGCGCTCACGCGACGCTCTGCTCGGCCGGCCCGTCCGATGGGCCGGCGGCGAGGGACGCGCCGACGGGATCGACGGCGACGGACGGCTCGTTGTCCGCACACCGGACCACGGCCGTGTGACGCTGGACGCGGGCGAGGTTCACCTCGCGCCCGAGAGCGATCCGCCGGCGCCGCCGACCGGTGCGCGGCCGGCGCGGCGATCGATGAGGTAATACGCGATCACCAGCGCGAGCAGAAGGTTCATCCACAGCACGTGGCGCAGGGTTGACTCGTGTGCGAAGACGGTGCGCAGCGGCCCCGCAACCGCCGACAGCTCATGCGGCACGCCGCGAGTCGCGACCACCGCACCGAGCGCCGCCACGCACGACACGACCCAGACCGTGAGCCATCGCCACAGCGAGAGATCGAGCAGCAGGAGAAACGGCAGCGTGATCAGCAGCAACCGATTGAACGCGTCGTCGGGCAAGAAGACGTAGCCGGCAACCAGCGACCAGACGACGGCCTCGCGCACCTCGATCCGCCGCGCGGCGAAGAGGACAAATACAGCAGCGATCCCCACCGCTGTCAGCAGCTTCGCCTCGACGGGCGCATAGACCCCGATCCGTGCGAGCACCAGCGTCGGGCTGGCGTGGATCGGAGGATTGATCGCGAGCCGCGCGTCCCGGCGGGAGAACGCATCGAGGCTCTGCGGAAACCACGGCAGATTGCTCAACAGGAACGCAACGATGAACGCCCCGATCGGCAACAGCGCCCTCGCGTGCCGGCTGCGCCAAGAATGCACTGCGAGGACCGGCGCCGCGAACGCACCGAGGAACTTGAACACGGTGAGCGCCGTCGCCGCCGCCCAGCCGGCCCACTCGCGGTCGCGCTCGAGCGCGAGCAACCAGCAGGCGATGCCCAGGAAGAGCAGCGTCTTGTCCTCGGCAAAGGCCGTATAGGAGAAGAGCACGAAGGGATTGAAGCCATAGAAGAGCATGAACGCGAGCCGCCAGCGCCGCGTGCGGGGGAAGCAAAGCCCGATCAGCAGCAGCAGCAACGCGTCTGAGGCCACGAACAGCAGCCGGAGTGTGCTCGGCGAGTTGTGAATCGCGAGCAGACCGGTGAATAGGGCGACCTCCAACGGCGGGTTGTTGCTGTCCACCGCCGGGAACATGCCCGTCGGCGGCGGAGCGAACGGGTTGACGCCGTGTAACGGAAGCCGGCTGAAGTACGTGTACATCCTCAGGTCGTCGCCCCCGTGGCTGTGGGCGATGATGAGCAGGCGCACCGCGACCGCGAGAAGCGTGATCCCGACCACCGCGAAGCGCCAGCCCGCGGGACGCCGCACTGCCTCCAGCATCCGCTCGCCGCCGAACCTCGGGAGCAAGGAGCTAGGCGGCCTCTTCAGCGTCCCGGTCGCCGGCCGGGGAGGCCTCGGCGAGCGCGTCGGCAACGGTCTCCTCGACATCGGAACGGTCGGACGGATCGAGCGGCGGCAGCTTCCCGTTCTCGATCTCCTCCTCGAGCGCCTCGGTCAGCACGTCCTCCGACGGGCCCTCGTCGCCGTCGTCGTCGTCGCCGTCGACGTCGTCGATGTCCAGGATGTCGAGATCGTCGTCGAGCAGCTCGGGCTCGGCTCCGTTCTCGGATGCTGCCGTGACCTGTGAATCGTCCGTGATCGCGCGCCCCTGCTTGGCGGCGCCATTGGCCGACGCGGCGCCCGCGGTGGGCCGGCGCCGGCGGCTCTTGCCACGGCGCCCCTTGGGGAAGTTGCGCAGCAGGTCGCGTGCCAGCGCCGCGGGCTTGCGTGCCATCCGCGTTCGCGCTCCGCGCAGGGCCTCCTCAGCCTCCGGCGTGTGCGCGAGCGCCGCGGCAAGCAGGGCCGCCGACAGGCGTCTGTCCTCCTTGCGGGTTGCGTGGACGAGCCGGCGGGCATTGCGCGCGTGCGCGCCACCGCTCGAGTTGACGAGGAGGCCGAGCAGTCGCTTGGTCTCCGGCCAGCGCTGAATCGCGTACTCCTCGTGCACCTCGCGCGTGTACTCGGCGAGCCTCCAGATCCAGGCGTTCGCCTCGTCCCGGCGGCCGATGCGCCGCTCGGCGAGCGCCTGGAGCATGATCTTTGCTCCTTCGCGACGCTCGTCGCGCGGCCAGCCGGCCATGATGTCGACGGCCGTGTCGAACGCCTCGGCGTCGCGCGAGGCGGCGATCTCCTGCAGCGCGCGCAGCCGCAGCTGGGCATTGCGGTTGCGCTGAACTGCTGTAAGCAGGAAGCGCCGCTTGAGCTCTCCGCCGCGATCGAAATGGAGCATCGCCTTCGCGCGTCGCCAGCCGTTCGGGGCGACGCGGGCGCCGGCGAGCGCGGCCCACACGTGCTGCTCGCCATAGTCGAGGTGGTCGACGGCGATCCGCCACAGCTCGCGTTCGAAGACCTCCGCCCGCCGGTCGGGATCTGGCGTCACCGGAAGCACCCGACGCTCGACGCGGACACGCCGTCCCCGGCCGCGCCGTACCGGGCCGACGACGATCGCGCCGCCGCGATAGACGTCGCGGTCGAGCAGCGAGTGCAGCGTCACCACCGGGTCGTCGTGCTTGGTCGCGGGGTGGACGAAGTCGACGACGATCCCCGCCTCCTTGCCCGGATGCCGTCGCGTCACGCGCCCGACGCGCTGCTGATAGATCCGCTTGGACGCCGTCGGGGCTAGATGCATGCAGATCGTGGCCCGAGGCGAGTTCCACCCCTCGGCGAGCAGCTGCGCGTTGATGAGCACGTCGATCTTGCCCGACTCGTAGTCGGCGAGGATCCGGGCGAGCTGTCGCTTGGGCGTCTCTCCTGAAACGGCCTGCGCCTTCATGCCCAGCTCGCGGAACGAGGCCGCGACGTTATAGGCGTGGCGCACGCCGGCCGAGTAGACCACACCGGGAACGCCGTTGAAGCGAGTCTTGTAGAGGTCGGCGATGGCCTGGTTGAAGGGATGCTGATCGAGCAGCTCGGCCAGCATCTCCTGATCGAACTCGGTGTCCACCTCGCCGCGACGGAGCGGAACCTTGGCGATCGTACGGACGCCGGGGCCGGGCGGGATGCGAATGCAGCGCAGCGGCGCGATCACGCCGCGCCGGGCGGCCTGGGCGAGATCGAAGCGCGAGGTCTGCGTCGGGAACAGGTCGGTGACGTGACGGGCGATCAGAGCCCCGGTCGCGGTCATGCCGACGAACACCGGCCCGGCCCAGCGTCTGATCGCGGCCGAGGTCTTCTCGCCGAGCGCCGTGTGCGCCTCGTCGCAGATGACGATCGTGTAGGCGTCGGAGACCCGACCCGAGTTGCGCACGAACCACTGGTACGTCTCGACGGTGACGGGACCGTTGGCGGAGTCCTTGCCGTCGAGGAGCGCCGGGGTGATCCGCTTGGCGTAACCGCGGTCGCGGAGCTCGCCGTGGAACTGGTCGACGAGGTTGCGGCGGTGGGTGAGGATCAACACGCCACCGGTCCGCGACGCCTCGACGAACCCGAGCGCCGCCACCGTCTTGCCGGCGCCGGTCGCATGCTCGAACCAGAATCGCCGCGCGGCGTTCGGGTCCTCGGGCTGCTCGCCTAAGGCCACATCGGAATCGACTTCTTGGTCGTCCTGCCAGTCCTGCGGCTCCTCGTCGGGCTCCTCGTCCTCTTCGAAGTCCTCCTCCTCGTCCTCCTCGCCGGGGATCGCGGCGGACGCGAGCACGGCCGGCTCGGCGGGAACGATCGCGACGCTGCCATTGGCCAGCCCGTTCCCATTCCCGTTTGATCGCTGCGCCTCGGCGAGCAGCGCCGTCAGCGTGCCGGAAAGCGCGTCGACCTGGTGGGCGGAGAGAACGGTCCCGTCAACGAGGTGCGGCTCCTCCTCGGAGAGCAGGCGCTCGAGCCCGAGCAGAAGCGCGAAGCGCCGACGCCATTCGACCGAGGGTTGCTTCGCGCCGCCGTCGAGCTCGGCCACCGCGGCGTCCAGCGCGCGTCGGCGCGCCGACTCTGGGGCGAGTGCCTCGGCGGCGGTCTCGCCTTCATATATGAATCGCTCGCGCGTGAACTTTTCGGCGCGCGCAATCGCGTCAGGACTCGGAAGGGGGGTGTAAGCACCCATGCAATATTGGAAGGTTGAGTCTGGAAGTGCGAGCCGCGGCGCTACGTCGTAGCGGCTCAGACAACGCCCGGAACAACGGCCGGGGACGAGGAACGATCCTCAGGAAGCGGACCCTCTCGCCGGTGTTCGACGAGGAGGATACTGTGTATCTAAGCAGATCGGGCTTGGGCGTGTTGGGCAAGCCCCCGGGCGACCGCCATCTGCCAAGCTGTGGCTTATGCTGACGCGAGCCGGGATGGTCGGTGCCGAGGCCGCCGTCGCGCTCGCGGGCCGCGGCGGCCAGACCGCAAACGCGGCTCCCGATTATGCGAACGTACTCCGCGGCTCTCGGGCAGCGCTGCGATGACAGTGGTCTCCCCGTACGAGGTGCGTCGGGCGCGCGGCGACCAGGAGTACGCCGATCTCCTCGACCTCCGCTACGAGGTGTTCTGCGTCGAGCAGGGCGTGCCCCGCCACGAGGAGCTGGACGGCCGGGACCACGGCGGGGTCCACCTCGTGGCCGTGCGCGAGGGTGAGGTGCTCGGGACCTGCCGCCTGGTGTTCGTGGGCACAACGGTCCAGTTCAGCCGTCTCGCCGTGCGTAAGTCCGCGCGCCGGCGCGGTATCGCCACGACACTGCTCGAAGAGGCCGACGCCCAGAGTCGCGCCGCTGACGCCCGCCGACTCGTGCTCCACGCGCAGACCTACGCTCGCGAGCTCTACGAGCGCGCGGGTTACCGCACGCGCGGCCGCCCGTTCGTCGAGGCCGGGATCGAGCACGTCGCGATGGAGAAGACGCTGTGATCACGGGCACGTCGTCCGGTGTGAGCGGCCCGCGTGCCTGAGGTCAGGGTCGACCCGCTGAGCGGCCAGCGGGCGATCGTCGCCACCACCCCAGCGGGTGGGCCCGGCGACGAGCTTCGGACCCGCCCCGCGGCGCCGCTCGAGCTGGGCACTGACCCGTTCGCCGGGGGTCACGAGGACCGCACGCCGCCCGAGCTCTATGCCGTGCGCCCGAACGGCGGGCCGCCGAACTCCGGCGGGTGGAGCGTTCGCGTCGTGCCCAGCTTGTACCCGGTGTTGACGCCCGACTCACCCGAGCCCGAGCGTCAGGCCAACCCCGATCTCTTCTGGGCCGGTCCCGCACTCGGCGCCCACGAGCTGATTATCAACGCACCCGATCCCGTGTCGTCGCTCGCGCAGCTGACCGTGGAACAGGTGTCAGTGGCGATGGAGGTGTGGCGCCAGCGGATGCGCGCCCACCCCGACGCGGCCTGCCGACACCTGATCGTCAACGAGGGCGTCCAAGCCGGCGCATCGCTCGCGCATACGCACGCGCAGCTGTACGCACTTGACTTCGTACCCGCGATGATCGCTCGTGAGCGTGAGCGCTTCGGTGCTTACGCCGCCCGCACGATGGGCGCCAACATGCTCGCTGACCTCGTGCAGGACGAGGTGCGGCGGCGGGAGCGGATCGTGGCGATCGACGGCGAGGCAGTACTGATGGCGCCCTACGGCGCGCGCTTCCCGTTCCAGCTCATGATCGCTCCCCGCGCACCGCGGATGCGCTTCGAGGACGACGGTCCGATCGCTGCGGCGATGCTGCACGACGCGCTCGGACGCCTCGCTCGCCGGCTCGGCTCCAGTCCCCCGCTGAATCTCTGGATCCGCACGGCACCCAGCGGCGCCGAGCACTTCTGCTGGCGGATCGACATCATCCCGCGGCTCACGCACATCGGCGGGCTCGAGCTTGGTGCCGGGGTGAACCTGAACATCGTCGCCCCGGAGCAGGCGGCGGCTGAGCTGCGGGATATCTGACCGAAGATCCGCGGTCCGGCAGTCGGCGACCGTCTGCACCGTCCTAAGCCGGGCAACCGGTGCAGTCAGCGCAGGCAACCCCAGCACGGCGCCCGAGCTCATACCGATGACACAACTCCTCACGACAACAGTCACCGGTAAGTCGTTCAAAGCTCCGGATTGAGGACTGATCAAGGCAACCCGGTCGAACATGGCAACCATGCTCAACGGCCCTGAACAACCTCCGGCAGTCAACGTCGACCACACGGCACTCCATGCTCGGTTAACCATCCGATGCAGCGAGGATGTACGATCGTCACCCAACCAAGTCATTGAAGGAGCAACACTTTGATTGATCGCATTCGCCAGCAGATCCAAGAGCGGCTCGAGGCGCTTCTCGCAGAAGCGGAGAAGTTGCGTGCGGCGCTCGTTGCCCTCGATCCGCGTGAGCGGCCCAAGCCACAGCAGGCACCGCCACGTACTGCGGCACGTTCCGCTGCGCCGCGCAAGCCCGCTCGTGCCACGGCCGCATCGCCGGCGAGCCCTCGTACCGCGGCGCCGACGTCGACGACGACGTCGACTAACTCTCGTACCGCACCAGGCGCGACCAAGACGTCAGTGCTCGCCGCGCTTAAGAAGGGTGGCGCGATGACGGCGGGAGAGGTTGCCTCAGCGACCGGCCTCGGGCGTGGCACCGTGAGCACAACCCTGTCCAAGCTCGCCAAGAACGGCGTGGTAGTCAAGGCCGACCGGGGTTACCGGCTGCCCGACACCGACGGTGCCACGGGCGCGGAGGCCACCGAAACAGCCGCCTCGTAGATGGGCCGCGGCCCGGGGGCCGGCCCCCCGAGCGAATGTGACGGCGCGAGGTCTCGTGCCCTAGAGGATCCCGATCTCCGAGTTGTCACCGACCAGGAACCGGAACGCACGCGGCTGACGCTCGTCGCGTCCGATCGTGACGTTGCGGCCGAGGAGTGAGGACTCCATCCGGCCGGCGAGGTCGTGAACCGACGATCCGGCGAGGAGGATCGAGTGCTCGACCTCGGCGTTGCGGATCTCGCATCCCTCGCCGATCGCGGTGTAGGGGCCGACGTAACAGTCGGTCAAGCGAGCGCCGGCGCCGATGATCGCCGGACCGCGCACGGTCGAGCGCACCAACCGTGCGCCCGGCTCGATCACCACTCGGCCGTCGACTTGGGAATCGACGAGCTCACCCGCGACCCGCGCCTCGATTGTGTCGAGCACGAGCCGGTTGGCCGCGAGCATGTCTCCCAGGCGCCCGGTGTCCTTCCACCAGCCCTGGACGATGTGCGGCTCCACCCGCATACCCTGGTCGACGAGATACTGGATCGCATCGGTGATCTCGAGCTCGCCGCGACCTGACGGCTCGATCGCGCGCGCGGCGCCATGGACACAGTTTGTGAACATGTACACGCCGACGAGCGCGAGGTTTGTCTTCGGCTCCGCGGGCTTCTCCACCAAGCGCACGACGGCGCCGTCGTGCAGCTCGGCGACGCCGTACTGCTCCGGATCGGGCACCGGTGTCAGCAGGATCAGCGCGTCGGGTCGACTCGAGCGGAACGCGGCCACGAGGTCCTCGATCCCGCCCTGGAGCAGGTTGTCGCCGAGGTACATCACGAACGGCGCATCGCCCAGGAACAGCTCGGCGGTGAGCACCGCGTGGGCCAGCCCGAGGGGCTCGTCTTGGACGATGTAGGTAATGCTCACTCCGAAGCGCGAGCCGTCGCCCACCGCGGCGCGGATCTCCTCGCCCGTCTCCGGCGCGATGATGATCCCAACCTCGTCGATGCCGGCCCGTGCCATCGCTTCGATGCCGTAGAACAGGACCGGCTTGTTAGCCACCGGCACGAGCTGCTTGGCGCTCGTGTACGTGATCGGGCGCAGACGCGTGCCCTTACCCCCAGAGAGAATCAGCCCCTTCAACGTTTGCATCGCGAGCCGGAGCGTACTCGTGCTCGCCGAGCTAGTACTTCCCGCCGACCGTGCGGTGTGCCCAGCGCACGGGCCGTTCAGCGCGAGCCGACAGCGGGCTCGAGGGCCGACGCGACGGCCTCGGCCAAGGCGAGCACCGCCTCGCGGGCGTCGGCGGGCTCGAGCACGACGGCGTCGCCCGCCTCCTTGAGCACCTCGCGCACGAGCCAATCGACGCCCGCGAATCCAAGCTCGACGACGACCGCTCCGTCCTGTAGCTCCTGGGAGACCCGCCGCTCCTCGCGCGCCCACCGGGCGCGGTCGGGCGAGATCCAGACACGAGCCCGGCGCGAAGCGGGCACCTCGCCCGTCCTCGGCCAGCCGCCGACGTCGGCCGCCGGGTCGACATCGTGGCGCGGCTCGAAGCTCTCGTTGCTGACGCCGGCCGACTTGATCCTGTCGAGCCGAAAGTGGCGGATGCTCTCGCGCGCGGGGTCGTAGCTCGCGACATACCAGCCTTCGCGCCCGTTGATCAATGCGTAGGGCTCGACGGTACGCGTCGTGAACTCGTCCTCGTTCTCCTTGTAGTACTCGAACAGGAGCAACCGCCGCGAGGCAATCGCCCGCGAGACGACGGCGGCGATCTCGGCGTCGTCGCCGCCGGGCGAAGCAATCTGAAGCCCCTCCTCGATCGGGTCCTCGCCGAGCGCCGCCACCACCTTCGTGCGTACCGAGGACAGCGATCCTTCGGGAATGTGCTCACCGATCAAGTCAATCGCGGCCACGAGTGCCTTCGCCTCGACCGGCAGGAGCCTGGCCGGACGCGCAAACGAGTCTCCGTAGGGCTCCGGGTCGACCTCGATCGTGCCATCGGGTGCGATCTCGGCGTACAGGACGTAGGTCCCGGCGCCGAAGTTGACGACGTTCAGCACTGAGATGTCCTCGTGCAGCTCCTGCTCGGAGATGTTGAGCCGCCCGCACAGCTCGCTCGCATGCAACGTGCGTCCCGCTCGCCCGGCCTCGATCAGGATGCTCGCGAGCGTCACCAGCCGAGCAAAGCGCTCAGGACGAATCGTCGCGTCCTGATGGTGACCGTTGGCCTCGACAGGGTCGGCGCGACGAGCCGGCGCACCCCCCCTGTCCGCCTGGACGGACTCCGCGGCCACCGGCGTCGAAGGTGGGGCACCGGTGTGGCGCTCGATCACCAGCGCCACCCGCTCGCGCAGCGCTTCCGCGAGCTCCGGCGGTCCGACGATGCGCGCGTTCTCGCCGAGGCCGAGGACCCACGCGACCAGGGCTCGCGCGTTGGCATACGCCGTGACGAAGACGCGGTCCGAGCCGACGGCCGGAAGGATCTCCCCGTAGCGGCCGAAGTGACGCTTGATCTGCCAGCCGATCCGTTCGCTGATCCAGATCTCGGCGGTTCCGATCGGATCGCCGAACTGCCAGTCGATGCGGTCGGCATAGCGACGCGGGTCGAAGTCCGCGGGTCGCTGAAAGTCGTGCTCGGCCTTCGTCACGTAAGCGACCTTGCCGCGGATCCGCGAAAGCCTGAAGACGCGAATCGCCTCCCGCTCGTGTGAGCGCCCGACGAGGTAGAACTGACTGCCTTGGTAGAGCAGCTGGTAGGGATCGACCCGGCGAGTCCCGATGTCGTCGCGTTCCATCGTGTAGTACTCGAAGGCGATCGTCTTGCGACGGAAGATCGCCGTCTCGATCTTCGCCAGGCGCTGCGAGATCTCGTGGCCGCCGGCAGCGCCGGTGATCCCGAGCGCCACCGTGCGCTGCTCGGGCGCACGCAGCGGACTCGGGCGTCCCCAGGAGATCTGCTGGAGCGCCAGCCGCAAGGGCTCGGCGTAGGCGAACTCGCCGTCGAGCAGCTGGAGCGCGGTGTTGAGCGCCGCAAGCTCCTGATCCTCGAACGCGATCGACGGGAGATGGAAGTTCTCGGGCGGCAGCGAATAGTTCTCCTGCTCGACGAGGCCATCGATCGGCTTTTCGACAGCGAGCTGGATTCCCAGCGCCTCGAGCTCGGAGCGGTCCGCGTAGAACCGGCGCGCGAACGCGTCCTCGTTCATGATGCTGTACCCCTCGACGTCCCGCCTGATCTCGGGCGCGGTGACAGGCCGGCGCTCCGCCATCAGGTACGAGATCAGGGACAGCTGGCGGATCAGCTTCTCGGTGTCCTTGGCCACCCGACTCACTGTAGTCGCGCGGCTCGGCTGCCTCTCCCGCGAGGACCGGACACTGGCGCAATTTGCGTGGATTGAAGCGAACTTACGACGGTTCGTGATCGCGAGCGAGAAAGCGGGGGTGAACGCCGACGCGCGCGCGTCACGAGCGCGAACTATGCAGCTTCGCGCTCCGTCTCGGTCCGCGCCGCGAAGTACGCGCCGCCGCCGATCCCCTTGTCGAAGGACGACCATTGCGCGCCGGCCGGGAGCTCCTTCTCGATCCTGTCGAAGCTGCCGAGGCGACCACCGAGGTTGTCGACCATGTGGACGAGCGTCGCCTCGCGCGTGCA
>PMOY01000194.1 GCA_003165655.1 Solirubrobacterales bacterium | reverse complement strand
AGCGCATCGCCATCGCGCGCGCCATCCTCAAGAACCCGCGCATCCTCATCCTCGACGACGCCACCTCGTCGGTCGACGCCTCGACCGAGCGAGAGATCAAGCACGCGCTCGCCGAGGTGATGGCCGGCCGCACGACGTTCGTGATCGCCCATCGCCTCTCGACGATCGCCCTCGCGGACGAGATCGTCGTCCTCGAGAGTGGCCGGATCACGGACGTGGGGACCCACGAGGAGCTCCTCAAGCGCTCGCCGCTCTACCACGAGATCGTCGAGAAGGGACTGCCCGACCAGGTCTTCCTCACCCGCAAGCCGATCGAGGCAGGGGCGGTGGGGCTGTGAGTCTTGACGCCCCCACCGTAGCCTCCCCGGACCGCCTCGCCGAGCTCCGGCGCCGTCTGCGCCAGACCGGCGGGCGCAGGCGCAAGCTCCGCGGCCTGGTCGAGCTCCTCCGGCCCTATCGCTGGCGCGTGCTGGCGATGCTCGTCTCCCTCGTCGCCGCGACCGGAGCGGCGCTGGCGCCTGCGCCGCTGGCAAAGCTTGCGATCGACCAAGGCATCAATCACCACGACGTCGGCGCGCTGAACATGATCGTGTTGGCGTTCCTCGCCTCCGCGGGGCTGTACTGGGTCGCCACCTATCTCGAGACATACCTTGTCGGATGGGTCGGGCAGCGCGCGTTGCAGGACCTCAGGATCCAGCTCTTCAAGCACCTGCAGACCCTGTCGATCGGCTTTTATTCGCGTAACCGCGCCGGGGTGATCATCTCGCGGTTGACCAACGACGTCGAGGCGCTCGACCAGCTCATCTCGGACGGCCTCGCGACGCTGTTCCAGTCGACGCTGATGCTCCTCGGCGTCATCGTGATCCTGTTCGTGCTGGACCCTCACTTGGCGTTGCTCACCTTCCTCGCCCTGCCGTTACTCGCGGCGGGAGCGTTCGCGTTCCGGATCGCCTCCGCCGATGCGTACCGGCTCACACGCGAGAAGATCGCCTCGATCACGGGCTACCTGCAGGAGACGCTCTCGGGCATCCGTGTCGTGCGCTCCTTCGGACAGGAGCCCCGTCACCTCGAGCGCTTCGCGCAGCTCAACGAAGCCAACCGGGCCGCGAACATGACGACGGTCTACCTGAACGCCGCCTACTTCCCGCTCGTGGAGCTCCTGTCGGCCCTCTTCACCGTGGAGATTCTCGTCGTCGGCGGGATCGAGGCGATCAACGGCCATACCTCGACGGGTGTCGTGTTCGCCTTCATCGCCGCGTTGAACAACTTCTTCAACCCGATCCAGCAGCTCTCGCAGCTCTACACGACGTACCAGTCCGGGATGGCGGCGCTCGACAAGATCTTCGAGCTGCTCGACGAAGAACCGGACCTGGGGGACGCGGATGACGCCGTCCCGCTGCCCCGGCTGCGCGGCGAGCTGCGGTTCGATCACGTCTCACTCAGGTATGGACCCGATGTCGAAGGCGCCGCCTGGGCGCTCCGTGACGTCGACCTCACGGTCGCGCCCGGTGAGACCGTCGCGTTGGTGGGATCCACCGGCGCAGGCAAGTCTTCGCTCGCCAAGCTCGCCGCGCGCTTCTACGATCCGACGCTCGGCCGCGTGCTCGTCGACGGCCACGATGTGCGCGCGGTGACGGCGAGCTCGCTGCGCTCCCAGATGGGGATCGTGCCGCAGGAGGGCTTCCTGTTCAGCGGCACCGTGCGTGAGAACATCGCCTTCGGGCGACCCGACGCATCCGACGCGGAGATCGTCGCGGCGGCGCGCGCCGTCGGCGCCGACTCGTTCATCGCAGCGCTCGACAAGGGCTACGAGACCGAGGTCGGCGAACGCGGCGTCCAGCTCTCCGCGGGCCAGCGCCAGCTGATCGCCTTCGCGCGCGCCCTCGCGGCCGACCAGCGGCTCCTGATCCTCGACGAGGCGACGTCAAACGTCGACGTCCAGACCGAGACGAGGATCGAGCAGGGCCTGCGCCGTCTGCTCGCCGGCCGCACCGCAATCGTCATCGCCCACCGCCTCTCGACGATCCGCTACGCCGACCGGATCGTCGTCCTCGAGCACGGCCGCGTGATCGAGCAGGGGACCCACGACGAGCTGCTCGAGGCCGGCGGGCGCTACTGGGAGCTGTACAAGGATTGGGCGGAGCAGGCGGCGGCCTGAGGTGGAGGGTGCGCCATTGGTCGCTGCTCGTAGCAGCCTGTTGCGCCTCGATCACTCCTCGGCGAACGGCGTCCGCCCATGCCTCCCGCCCGAACCCAAAGCGCTCTTGGCACCGTTTCGCTGAGTGACCGGCCTCGTAGTGGACGCGGATCTCGGCCCAGTCGTACCGGCGTCCCAACTCCCATCGCGCCGGGATTCCGAGCTGACGCATGTGAAAGCAAACTGTCGGTCTCGACACTCCGAGCGTCGCGGCGATCTTCGCTTGGGACATACCCTCGGAGACCAAGCGTTCCACCGCCCGTCTCGTCTCTCCCCTCGGCTTTCGTCGCGGGCTCGCACTCGGACGCGGGGTGAGGTCTCCACGCTCGACCGCCCGGTGCCATGCGCCGTTCGAGAAGCCAAGTCGGTCCTGACACTGCCGTTCCGTCGCGCCTGAGTCGTAGTAAGCGCAGATCGCCTCCCAGTCATAAACACGCCGAGCAAACCCGAACACATGTTCCCATACCGCTCGGACGGAAGACCCACGTCCCGCGGCTATACTCGGCGACTGCCTGGACGCATTCAGTCGAACTTCCTCAATTGAGAAGATCGATTTACTGCGGGGTCGTCTAATGGCAAGACGCCAGCCTCTGGAGCTGGTTATCAAGGTTCGAGTCCTTGCCCCGCAGCTTCTCGGAGCCGGCCGAAACGCTCAACGGCGCGAGCCCTCGACCTGAGCTACTGTCCTTCTCGATTCGCCTTCTCGGCCTTCCCATCGAGCCACCACTCGCCGTCGTCAACCGGGTGCTGTCGGATCTCGGCGCGATCGCACGCGCCGCGAGGGAGGCCCCGGACCAGCTGGACCGGATGCTCGAGCTCGGTGAGGAGATCGCGGCGATCGGACGATCCGTGCTCGCGATCGGCGAGCGGCTCGACGGGCGTGCCCATGCGATCCTCGAGCTCGGCGCGCGGCTCGACGGGCGCACCACCGAGCTGATCGACCTCGGCACCCGGATGCACGCCCTCGGCGACCGCGTCGACGCGCGCGGCGCGGAGGTCGCCAGTCAGGCCGGTGCCGTGGTCGAGACGGCAACCGAGCTGATCGCGGTCTTGCCCACCCTGGAACGTGCGCTCGAGATGGCGACACCGCTCGAGGGCGCGATCGACCGCTTCGGGCGCCTCGTCGACCGGTTGCCCGGCGGAAGGCGCCCCGACCCCGCCGCTCCCGCACGCGTTACCGAGGCCGCACGCATCACCGACACCGCTCCCGCACGCATCACCGAGACCGCGACCGACCCCGCCGCCGGAACTGGCGACCCTCCGGAGTGAGCGCTCAGGTGGCCGTGGTGGGCGTCATGATCATCACGGGGATCACGCGCCCGGCCGCTTGCCTTGCGTATTCGGCGAACTGCGGAGCGCGCTCGGCCTGGGTGGCGTAGAGACGCTCGCGTTCCTGGCCGGTCGCCTCGCTGGCAACGACATCGATCGTGTCGGTCGCGACGTCGATCGCGACGTTGGGATGGGCCTTGAGATTGTGGTACCAGTCGGGGTTCGTCGGCGCACCGCCCTTCGAGGCAAACACGACGTAGCGCCCGCCGTCCCCCTGGTAGACAAGCGGGTTGATGCGGCTCGTGCCGGACTTCGCACCGACGTGGTGCAGCAGCAGCACCGGCGTGCCTTCGAACATCCCGCCGACCTGTCCTTCGTTGGCCCGGAACTCCTCGATGATCTGGGTATTGAAGTCTGGGGGCGACGTGGACATCGTGGTCCTCCGGAGATCGGTACAGGGGGTCGCTGAACGCCGACTCAGTCTATGAGCAGCACGATCTTGCCGCACCTGGCGCCGTGCTCGCCGTCGTCCTACGGAGGCACCGGCCGTCCAGATCATTAGACCATGAGCGTGAGCGGCGACCGGGCCGTCCCGATCATCAGACCGTGAGCGGGTGCGGCGGCGGGCCGTCGAAGAGAATCTCCGTCTCGAGCTCGAGCGAGGGGCCGACGTGCAGCAGCTCCCCACTGCGAACCTCGCGCCAGGCGGGGTCGTCGTCCATCCGCTCGCTGGCCACCACCACGAGCGGACGGTCCCGTCCGTGCTCGCAGTGCACCCGCGTGCCGTGGCTGCTCGTCTGCTCGAGCGCGGTGGCGCCCGACCCGCCGCCGCCGGCGGGCCGCTCGAGCACGTAGAGCGTGTCCGTTGCCGGGTAGCGCAGCGCCCACAGATCGGTCGCGGTGACGAGGACGAAGTTGATCGACGCGACGGGCAGCATCTCCACGATCCACCCGACCGCGGCTCGGATGCCGGCGTCGACGCTTGCGCCGTGGCGATCGATCTCGCCCGTGATCAAGGCGAAATAGCGTTCGGAGTCGGTCTCTCCGGCGAGGAGCGCACGGTCCTCGCCGAGATGCTGCTCGAGCTTCGCCAGGTCCCCGATCACCCCGTTATGGGCGAACAGCCGGGCGTGCTGGGAGAACGGGTGCGTGTTCGCCATCGTCAGCGCGCCAGTCGTTGCGTGGCGGATGTGGGCGACGTAGTTACGCGACCAGATGCTACGAGCCTCGGACGCAAACTGACGATCCTCGAACGCCGCGATCGGCTGCTTCTCGACATGCGGCTCGCCGTCCTCGTCGAAATAGCCCACCCCGGTTCCGTCCACCTGACGATGGCTTTGCGCGAGCAGGCTGTCCGGCGCGTCGAGCAGCCAGAACGTCGCCTGCACGGCCTCATCGCCGGCGCTCATTCCGAACAGTCGACACATCGCCGGCGGACCCTATCCGTCGCTCACTTCCGCCGCGTCGACGTTGGCTGCCTCTAGACCTCCGCCAAGTCCATTCCCAGGTCCGCGAGCTCGGCTCCGCGACCGCCGAGCTCTCCCCCGGCCGCGATCAGCCTGCGCGCGTGCAGCAGATCCTCTGAACGGCCGACCGACAGCGCCGCGGCGAGCCGACCCTCATGCAAGTACCAGACACTGAACGCGCCCTCGTCCCACGAGCCGCGAACGACCTCGTCGTCCCAATCGAACGCGGGGCCGACGTACTCGAGCGACGCCCAGTCGGACAGGTCCGAGAAGAAGTACGGCACCACGTCGTAGGGCTTGTCGGCACCGAGCATGTTGAGCGCGGCGGTCCGTCCCTGCGTGAGCGCCACATCCCAATGCTCGATTCTGATGCGGCGGCCGTGGTGGACGACGCTGTGGTACTCGGCCGTGTCGCCGGCGGCGTAGATGCCGGGAGCCGACGTGGCCAGCCGCGCATCGACCTTGACGCCGCCCCCGTCGCCGAGGGCGAGACCGCCGCCGCGGGCGAGCATGGTATCGGGGAGCGCGCCGGCGCCGATCACCACAGCATCGGCGTCGATCGAGCGTCCCGACGTCGTGACGACGGTCGTTACGCGGCCGTCGGCGCCCTCGAAGCGCTCGAGCTCATCTTCGCCGTGGACGACAATGCCGTGATCGGTCAGGCGCTCCTGGAAGAACCGCCCGGCCCGCTCCCCGAACGTCCGGCTCAGGACCACCGATTCGAGCATCACGATCGTGCAGGAGCTGCCGAGCTCGGTGAGCGAGGCGGCGACCTCGGTACCGATGTACGAGCCCCCGATCAGCACCACCCGCTTGCCCGCGGTATCCGCGCGGATCGTGTCGGCGTTGCCGAACGTGCGCAGGTAGTGGATGCCCTCGAGCTCGGCGCCCGGTACGTTCAGCCGCCGCACGTTCGCGCCGGTCGCGATCAGGGCTTTGCCGAAGCCGATCTCCTCGCGGTTGGAGAGCTTGGCCGTGCGCGCGGCCGGGTCAAGCTTCATCGCCGAGCACCGCGTCAGGACCTCGATCTCCTGCTCGGCGTACCACTCCGCGGGCTGGAACAGCGCGTCCTCGCGCGTCTGGGATCCGCGCAGGTACTCCTTCGAGCACGGCGGCCGGTCGTAGGGCAGATCGGGTTCGCGCCCGACGAGCAGGACCTGACCGTCCGCCCCCGACTCACGCAGCCAGCGCGCGCAATTGGCGGCGGCGAGACCTCCGCCGATCAGCAGGTAATCGACATTCCGATCAGCCATCCGGGCCCGCGCCGTTCGAGGCGAACTGCGGCGTGATCGACTCCTCGAGGCCCGGGTCGAGGATCAGCAGAACCTGGTCGCCGGCCTTGATCACCGAGTCCGCCTTGGGCACGAATCCGGTGCCGCCACGGAGCACCGAGATGATCAGCGATCCGTCGGGGAGCGAGACGTCGGCGACGCGCTGCCCGGCCGCGGCCGACCCTGTTGCGACCTCGAGCTCGATGATCTCGAGCCTCTCCTCCTCAAGCGCGAGCAGTTGCACGAGCCCGTACTCGGGCACTTCGTGCTCGATCAGCCGCAGGATCAGGTCGGTCGCCGACACCGCGGGCTGGATCCCGAGCAGCTTGAAGTGCTGGAGGTTGCGCGGGTTGTTGACCCGGGCGACGATCCTGGCAACCTCGTACTTCTCCTTCGCCACCTGGCAGATCAGCATGTTGTCCTCGTCGTCGCCGGTCACCGCGATGACGACATCGGCGCGCTGGATGCCGGCGCGCTCGAGCACCCACAGCTCGGTCGCATCGCCGTATTGGATCGCGTGCTCGAGCTCCTCCTCGACCACCCGGTAGCGGCGGTGATCGGACTCGATCAGCGACACCTCCTGACCCTTGGCGATCAGCTCGCGCGCCAGGTTCCACCCCACCTTGCCACCGCCGGCGATGATCACGTACACCTCATGCGCCCCTTTCTCACGTCGCGAACGCGGCCCGCTCGACCATGTCGATCGCCTGCTGGGTCGGGCAGATCGTGTGCAATCCGCGCTCGGCATACCACGCGGCACGACCGGGGTCGAGCACCCGCACCACCACGCGCGGCACGTTGAACCGACGCTGCGCGATCTGGGCGATCACCAGGTTCGTGTTATCGCCCCTGGTCGAGGCGATGAACACGTCGGCCTCCTCGATCCCGGCAGCGATCAGCGCGTCGACCTCGAGTGCGGTGCCGACGGTGAAGCGCCCGCCGGAGTCCTCCCAGGTGGTCATCAGGTCCTTGTCGAGGCGCTCGTGCGAGAGCGGGTCGGTGTCGAGCACGGATACCTCGTGCCCAGCCTCAAGGGCACGCTTGGCGAATGCCGATCCAACGCGGCCCGCGCCGACGATCAGGATGAACATTGCCCAGACTCTAAGGCTTAGCCGCGCTCTCGTGCTCCCCGGCGCTCGCGGCGTCCCCGTCCCGCGCGGCAACGCGCCGAGCGTCCGGTGGAGCTGTGAGGATCACCCGGCAGGGCGCCTTGCGGATCACGTGCTTGGTGACCTCGCCGAGATAGTTGTCGAGCGGCCCGGCCGATCCAAGCCGTGCCCCACCCCGGCCGCGTGACGGCTCCTCGGCCGCGAGCACGATCGCTTCGACGCCCCGACGCCGCGCTTCGGAGACGATCGCCTGCCCGGCGCGCCGGGCCCTCACCATCGCGGTCGCGACGATCACGCCCTCATACTCCTCGCCGACGACCTTGGCCCGCGCGAGCGCGGCCTTGGCCCGCGCGACCTGCGCCTCCGGCAAGCTCACGTCGAGCGGCAGCGCGAGCGGGACCTCGAACACCCACAGCGCCTCGATCACCGCGCCCTCGGTGTCCAGGTCGTCGTGCTGGGATCCCGCGAGGCGGGCGGCCGTCTGCACGATGTCGTCGTCGAGCTCGTTGCCGAAGATCGGCACCATGATC